>JBJHDE010000519.1:0-4329 GCA_050486385.1 Planctomycetales bacterium
AAATCTCGATTCGCGACAACGGCCCGGGGCTCTCGCCCGAACAACGGCAACGCATTTTCGATGCATTTTTTACCACCAAGACCCATGGCACCGGTCTGGGGATGGCCATTTGTAAGCGGATCGTTGAAACTCACGGGGGCGAAATCGGCCTGGGGCCCGGCCCCGGCGCCGAAATCCTGATGACCTTGCCGGTCTCCTCGACCACCAAGTCTTCGACCCCGCGCCCGATGAGCAACTCGTTGGCTCCCAGCCGCTGACCCTTGGCCCACACCCCAGGGGGTGAGCCGTTGACCTATCAACCGCTGTCCCCTCACCTGTTGGAGTGTCCTGAATGAGCGATCCGCTGCGTATCGCCGTAGCCGACGACGAGCCCGATATGCGGGAGTGGTTCCAAGACACCCTCAACTACTTAGGCCACCAGGTCGTGGCGGTCGCCTCCAGCGGCGAACAGCTCATCGAGCAGGTGCGGACGCACCGGCCCGATCTGGTGATCACCGACATCAAGATGCCCGGCATCGATGGACTGACCGCCGCCGATCGGATCGGTCGCGAGACCCCCACCCCGGTCATCCTGGTCTCGGCCCATCACGATCCCGAGCTGATCGAGCGCGCCCTCGAGGATCACGTGCTGGCCTACCTCGTGAAACCCATCAAACAGCCCGATCTGGCCACCGCGGTGGCCCTGGCCACCCGCCGCTTTCAGGAACTGCAGGCCCTGCAGCAGCAGGCCGACAATCTCCGCCAGGCCCTGGAAGATCGCAAAATCGTCGAACGCGCCAAAGGCATCCTCATGAAGCGGGCGTCCCTCGACGAGCCGGAAGCCTTCCGCCGGCTCCAGCGACTCTCCAGCGAAAAAAACCGCAAGCTGGTCGAGATCGCCCGGATGATCGTCACCGCCGAAGAGGCCATGCAATAGCCGCGCTATCCGCCCGGGTGTCGCCACACCCACCGAAATGACTGCCGCCCTCGGTCCCATGTGGGGCAAAGGGTTGCGGTTCTCGCCGAGGAATGCGTTGCATTTGTCGCAGGGATCGGGAATAATCGCACAAGCATACTTGGATGCGTTCGACGAACTTCCCCCCACGAACTGGCAGGACTGGCCCGTGACCCGACAACGGCATTCCTGGAGCTTGCCGCTGGTGGTGTGCCTGTTGGCATCCCCCTGGTGCGAGGGGCAAGAATCCGAGGCCCCGTCGTTCTCCCATGAGGTGATGGCTGTTCTCTCGAAGAACGGCTGCAACATGGGCACCTGCCATGGCAACTTCAATGGCAAGGGCGGGTTCCGGCTTTCGCTCCGCGGTGAGGATCCCGCCACGGACGCCAGGGAGCTGACGCGCGGGTGGTCGGGCCGACGGACCAACCGCTTAGAGCCCGACGCCAGTTTGCTGCTGCTGAAGCCCACGATGGCGGTTGCCCACGAAGGCGGGCAGCGTCTGGAAGTCGACAGCGTCCAGTATGCCATTCTGCGCGACTGGATCGCCAACGGCATGCCGGTGGATCGGAAGACCGCCGCCCGCGTGGAACGCATTGAGGTCGATCCGATCGAAGCGATTCTCGTGGACCCGATCGACGAAGTCCGCATCCGCGTGCAGGCGTTTTTCAGCGATGGCGCGCAACGCGATGTCACGCACCTGGCGGTCTTTGAACCCAACAATCAATTGGCCCTGCCCGAGCCCGATGGCACGATCCGGCGTGGCGGTTTTGGCGAGGTGACCATCGTGGTCCGCTATCTCGCGCGGCAGCTTCCCGTGCGGCTGGCCTGGATTCCCGATCGGCCCGACTACCAGTTCAGCGATCCCGAATCGCAAAACCTGGTCGATCAGCACATCGACCGCAAGCTCCAGCGTTTGACGATCGAGCCGGCACCGGTGTGCGACGACACGACCTTCCTGCGGCGATCGACGCTCGACCTGCTGGGTGTACTGCCCACGGCCGAGGAGGCCCGGGCGTTTTTGGCAGACAGCGACCCCGACAAGCGCTCGCGGTGGATCGAGCATCTTCTCGCACGGCCCGAGTTTGCCGACTACTGGGCCTACAAATGGGCCGACCTGCTCAAGAATGAAGAGAAGGTCCTCGATCGCAAAGGCGTGCAGAACTTTCACGCCTGGATCCGCCAAAGCCTGCTGGAGAATCGCCCCTTCGATGAATTTGTGCGGGCGATTGTCAGCGGCAAGGGCAGCACCTACCACGAGCCGGCCAGCAATTTTTATCGCGCCAATCGCGATTCGGTCAGCCGGGCCGAGACGACCGCCCAATTGTTTCTGGGGACGCGATTGCAATGCGCCAAGTGTCACAATCATCCCTTCGATCGCTGGACCCAGGACGATTATTACAACTGGACGGCGCTGTTTTCGGGCGTCGATTACAAGGTCTTGGAGAACGACCGTCGGGACCGTAACGACAAGCACGAGTTCCGCGGCGAACAGCTTGTCGTGATGCACGGTCGCAACGATGTGAAAAACCCGGCTTCGGGTGGAACGGCGCGGGCGCAGTTCCTGGGTGGGCCTCAGGCCGAAGATGCCTCGCGGCGGCTGGACGACCTGGCCGAGTGGCTGACGCAACCCGACAACACCCGCTTTGTGCAGTCGCAGACCAATCGGATTTGGTATCACCTGATGGGCCGGGGCATCGTCGATCCGATTGACGACTTTCGCGGGACCAATCCGCCTGCCAATCCCGAACTGCTGGACGCCCTGTCGCTGGAGTTTACCGAAAGCGGCTTCGATCTGCGGCACATGATCCGCCTGATCATGAACTCCAAGGCCTATCAGCGTTCGAACCAAATCAACGAATCGAATGCCCACGACGAGTTGAATTTCTCGCGGGCGTTCGTCCGCCGGATTGAGGCCGAGCCCCTGCTGGATGCCTTGCATCAGGTGTGCGACGTGCCCAGCAAATTCGCGGGCTATCCGGCCGGACTGCGGGCCACGCAGTTGCCGGGCGTGCGGGCATTTCGTCCGCGAGACCGACGCGATACCCCGGCCGATTTGTTTTTGACCACCTTCGGAAAGCCGCCGCGATTGATCAGTTGTGAATGCGAGCGGAGCAACGAAACCACCCTGGTGCAGACGTTTGAAATGCTGAGCGGCCCGCTGGTCGATCGCCTGATCGGCGACAAAGACAACCGCATCGGCCGATTGCTCGAACGCGAGCTTAGCGACTCCGAAATCGCCGAGCACTTTTACTGGACCGCGCTGAGCCGTCCACCAACGCCCGAGGAACACAAACGGGTGCTGGCCCTGGTGGGCGAGGCCGACGATCGACGCTCCGCCTGGGAAGACGTGCTATGGGGCTTGTTAAACTCCAAGGAGTTTCTGCTGCGATACTGAGCGAACTTCGGTCGCTTTTGCAGCACGCGCCGCCCGTTCCCAAGTTCTTGACCAATGGACCGACCCTCCGCGGGAGGCAAACGGTCACCCTGAACACCCGACGTTGAGAGTTGTCTGCCATGAATCAGTCCCGCCCCCGCCTCGGCTGTCGCGAGTTGGCCTCGGCCACGTTCAGTCGCCGTCATGCCTTGAAGATTGGCGGGATGGGCATGTTCGGGCTGAACCTGCCCACCCTGTTGCGGGCGGAAGATCGCGGGCACACGATTCGTCCGCGGGCGAAGAGTGTGATTTTCCTGTTTCAGTTCGGAGGGCCCAGCCATCTGGAAACCTTCGATATGAAACCCAACGCGCCCGATGGCATCCGGGGGGAGTTCAACCCTATTGCGTCGAGTATGCCGGGCACCGCGGTGTGTGAACACCTGCCCGAGATGGCCAAGCTCATGGATCGGGTCACGCTCATCCGGAGCATGGTCCACACCATGAAGAATCATAACTCGGCCTCGTATTATGCGCTCACCGGCCATGCCCCGCCGGTCGACGATATTCGCCTCCGCGATTCGGTCGAGCTGTTTCCCGCTTATGGCTCGGTGGTCGATCACCTGACCCCGCCCATGCCCGATCTGCCCAGCTTCGTGGCCTTGCCGCATGTTATTTCCGATGGCTCGGTCACCCCCGGCCAACATGCCAGCTTTCTGGGGAAAGGGCACGATCCGCTGTTGGTCACCGAAGACCCCAACAGCCCCGACTTCAAACTGCCGGCCTTAAGGCTGCCGGCCGGCCTGTCGCCCGAGCGGCTGGCCCGACGCCGCGAGATGATGCGGCTGGTCGACGCCCAGAGCCAACTGCTCGAACACCGCGCCGCGGAGGGCCTGGATGCCTACTACGATCGGGCCCTGGCGATGCTCACCAGTGGTCGGGTCAAGCGGGCCTTCGACCTGAGCGACGAACCCGAGAAGCTCCGCGATCGCTATGGGCGGCACACCTACGGGCAAAGCTGCCT
>JBJHDE010000520.1:0-4317 GCA_050486385.1 Planctomycetales bacterium
ATCTTGGGCACCAGGCTGTTGAGCGAAACATCCGGCGGCAGCAAACCCGGGCCCCGCCCGCTGGTACCGGCCGCCATGAGGATCACGCCCGCCAGCACGGCGGCGGCCTCAAAAAACAGCTCGTCTTGCGGCAGCTCGGAGGAATGGTCGACCCGGTCGAGCAGGGCATCCAGCGTGACCTGGCGAATGATGAATCGCCGGTAGTAGCCGGAAGAGTCGATCCGGTGCGGGTCCCACTCGCCAAACTGGTAGTTCGGGCGTCGCCCAGCCGGATGGCCGAAATCGTAGGCCAACGGATCCAGGGCCAGTTCTTCCAGCAATTTGAGATCGAAGTCGGCCTGCTCAAGCAGGTCCTCGGGCGTTTGGGCCAGAATCTCGATCGTCTTTTCGATCAGCGGGGCATAGCGTCCCACGGCGACGCCCGCACCGGCCAGGTACAAGGGAACCGGCCGGATCCGCTCGCGACTGTAGGGTTCCGTCTGCCGATTGTTGTGCAACACCGCCAGCGGGCGATGGCCGATATAGTCGTTCAGCGTGTCGAGGGCCACGGTGGCCAGGGCCGCCGGATCGTCCCAAGGACCACCTTGCTGCAACACCGCCTCGCAAGCCCGAGCCAGGAAGAAGGAGTTGAACAGGGTGGAATCGTCTTGGTGGAACAGCAGGTCGGCATGGTGCGTGCGGTAGTTGTCGACCAAGTGATCGAACACCGCCTGCCACACCCCGCGGGCCTGGGTGCTATCGGCCAGGACCGGCACCTCGCCGGCGTGTTGGTCAAGCTGCTGGTGCCCGGCTTGGGCGAGCAATTGCCACACCGGAGGTGTCTGGTGGGGGTCGTCGGCCGAGACAAATTGCGCGAATAGCCGGTTAAGATTGCGGTGAAAAACCGCATCCGGCTTTCCGGCCGAGTAGTTCAGATAGCCAAAGACCTGTTCCCAGAGGGAGTCCATAACAACTGCGCGACGTGGGAACGATCGGCTTTGCCCTCCACGGGCGGCCGCACGAGACCCATTCTAGGGAAAAGAGGCCGTTGTCGTATACGGGGGCACCACGTAGTGTGGGCCATTAGCCCCGAATTCGTGGGAACACATCCAGGGGCCGCGGTGCGTCGAAGACCCAAGTATCCCCCTCGTGTCGGGTTGGCCGTGGGGTAGAAAACTTTGGCCCAGGTTGGTTGGCGGAATCCCCAGGTTCCGGATAAACTTCAAGCGAAGAAGGTTCGGGGCCGAAACGAGTTGCGAGTGCAGTCACGTTTCGAGGGCAGGCCGATGGGACGCTACGAAGCCACACGCTTACGCTTTTTCCGCGACGAGGCCGAAGGCTACTTGTTGCTGGGTCTGCCTCAGCAGGCGCTCGAGGTCTTGGACCGCGTGGGCGCCCAGCCGGCCTTCCATCGGACCCAATTCGCCTTTCTGCGGGGCATGGCCCTCCGCGACCTGAGCCGGTTTCGAGAGGCCATCGAGCCCCTCGAACAAGTGGTTCGCGATGATCGAACCAACACCGCCGCCCTGTTGGCCCTGGGCTGGTGCTATAAGCGGATGGGCGAACTGGATCGGGCCATCGACGCCCTGACCCGGGCCCGTCGCATCGACCCCGAAGATCCCATCATCGTCTATAATCTGGCCTGCTACTGGAGTTTGGCACGGAACAAATCGCTGGCCCTGCGGTTCTTAGGTCAGGCCCTCGACCTGGACGGCAACCTCCGTAGCCTGATCCCGGACGAAAGCGACTTTGACCCGATTCGTCGCGATCCCGACTTCCAGATCCTGGTGGCCATCGTCGTGTGAGTGGCCGACACGATTGTCGCACCTTCTTGGGGCCCGAGGCCCCGTCGGGCCCGATCCCAGGCTCGGGCCGGTGTTTTTTGCGGCAAGGGGGGAGATTTCTCCTCACAGGCTTGGTCGCAAAGCGTACCTTCTAGTGTGAGACTTGTTGTTTATGATGATTGGTGGAAGGGCCCACCGATCGCCCTGGGGGCTAACACCCGCACCACCAAGACAGGTGCAGTGGTCCACCCCCTGGAGCAATAACTTGGCCCGGGCTGTACGAAGTGTCTCGGAGGTCTCCATCAAGCCGATGTCGCGCAAGCGGGAGGGTTCGAGTAGTTGGCCCCCCACGGCAGGTCGTGCTTGAGATGATCGACACCCCACAACGCGGTTCTCTTCAGCAGCGGGGGCTTCCCCGCCCCGCTTTCAGGACGTGCGGATGAACTCCCAGTTTGATCCTTACTACCAGTGGCTGGGAATTCCCCCGGCCGAACAGCCGCCGAACTATTACCGCTTGCTCGGCCTCCGGCCGTTTGAAAGCGATACGGCCACCATCATCTCGGCGGCGGACCAACGGCTGAACTTTCTGGCCGGCCAAGCCTACAACGGCGAGTTCGCCGCCGACGCCAGCCGGCTGTATCAGGAAATCGCCTTCGTCCGGGGCTACCTGGGCGATCCACATCAGCGCGCCCAGTACGATGCCTGGTTGCGGCAGATTTGCGGTTTGCCGGCCGCTCCACCCGCGGGCGGGTACTCGGCTCCGCCGCCGGTCTCGACGGCTCCGGCCTATTCGCAGCCCACCCCCCAGGACACACAGCCCCCGCCGTCGCCCCCGCCCTCGGCTTCGCAACAGTACGCCGCCGTGGCCGACCCCTGGCAATCCACTGCGCCGGCCACCGGCACCACCGGCGGCTGGGGGGCTCCGCCCAGTTCCGGACAAACAGCCGGCGGCTACACCACACAGGGTGGAACGAGCGCCCCCAATGCTTACAGCGCCCCGGGAGGCTACAGCACACCTGGCTCGGGAAGTGGCAGCCCAGGGGGCTCGACCCCGCCGGGCTACGCCCAGCCCTACGACCCGTATGGCTCGGATGCCCCGACCCCGCCGCCAGGCAGCACCGTCAATGGCGGACTGCCCAACGATGTGCCCCAGGCTCAGCCTTGGCACGCCAGCGACGAGACCCCCAAGGTCGCCAGCCCCGCACCGGTGAGCCTGTTCACACCGCCCGAAAGCAAGCGGCAGCGGAAAAACCAGTTGCCCATGGTGTTGGGGGTGACCGGCGGTGTCATCTTCGGCGGGCTGCTGCTGATCTTGCTGTCGAACGCCAGCGCCCCGACCGTCGCCCAGCAGACGAGCCACACTCCGGCCGAGACCACCGAAGAGCGGCCCCAGGTCCCCACCGAGAGCCTGGCCGACCCGACCGAGCCGATGCCGCAGCGCGAGCGACCTCGGCCCAACTTCCAGCCACGGCAACCCGAGCCGATGGCAGAGCCTCGGCCCGAACCCCAGCCAGAACCGGAACCCGCGCCTCAGCCCGAGCCAGAAACGCCCGCTCCTCAACCCGAACAACCCGGCATGCAAGCCCCGGGTGGTGAAGGCCCAGGCATGGAGGCTCCGGCACCGACCGAGGGCTCGGAACCCGATTCCGAAGTCAACGAGATTGGTGCGGGCCGACCCGAAATGCCCGATCCCGACGCGAAGCCCGATGGCGTGGACCTGGCCATCAACGGCGCGCCGACGCCCAATCCCGACATGGCCCGCCCCGACGCGCCCGACGCACCCCAGCCCTCGGGGCCCGCCGGCAGCGGCGACGCATCGAAGTTTGGTCCCCTGGCCAGCGAGATTCGGGAGATGATGGCCACGCGCGATATGGAGGGTGCCGCCCGCCAGTTGGCCGAGGCCAAGGTGCATGCGGTGACCGAGGAGCAAAAGGAGGAACTCGACGACCTTGAGAAGGTCCTGCAACCTCTGACGGCCTTCCACACCGCGGTCAGCGAGCAGTGCGCGGCGTTGGCCTCGGGCCAGGAGCTTGAGATCAACGGCAATCGTGTGGCCGTGGTGGAAGCCCGCCGCGATCACCTGGTGCTGCGGACCGCCGGAGCCAATCGCCGCTGGGACATGAAGAACCTGCCTTCCAGCATTTGCGTGTACCTGGCGCGCAAGTACCTGGACGATCGCCCGGCGAATCGCCTGTGCTTTGCGGCCTTCTATGCCCTGGATCACCTGGCCAAGCCCGAAGAGCGGAACGAGGTAGCCGGCATCCTGTTCGGCTTGTCGTCCTCGGGCCTCGACAAGCCCGCGCAGGCCATCTTCAACGAGATGGAACGCTCGCCCCGCTAAGCTTTGCCGCTTGAGATCCTTGCCGCTTGATGCCCCTCAGCGGAAGCACGCCCGTCGGGGCCGGCCACCCGCCGGTCGGCCCCGCCAGGGACACCGCATCCGCGGGAGGTTGCCTTGATCCGTCCCGGCCAGTTTACGGTTCGCACCCTGCTGGTGCTGACCGTGCAATTCGGGCTGGTGCTGGCCCTGGCCCGCTTTGCCCCGGTGCCACCC
>JBJHDE010000521.1:0-4313 GCA_050486385.1 Planctomycetales bacterium
GGGCCCAGAACCATGAGCCTCACGAACTGGAGCGAAGTGTTGATCCTCGCGATCCTCTTTTTCCTGGTGTTTGGGCATCATTTGCCCAGCGTTGGTCGAAGGCTCTGTCGTCTGATCGACGGGTTTTGCGGGGGTTGGAAGACCTCGCGGGACCCCGATGACGACGACGATTCGGATGCCGCCATGGTCGGCGTCTGATTGACACTCCACCACACACATGTAGACTAGTTGATAGGTTGCGGTCCGCCGCCGCCCTACTCCCCTTTTTCAGGGATTACTGCCATGATGGGTATTGGTTGGCCCCAGTTGCTGATCGTTGTGTTTGTGGCACTGCTATTGTTCGGGCACCGTCTGCCCAGTGCCATGCGTTCGTTGGGCCGCGGCATTCGCGAGTTCAAGGACGGTATGAACACCGAGAGCGACGAGCATGAGGACGACGATGACACGCCGGCCCCGCGGATCGAGCGGTCGAAGAAGGCCGAGTCGGGCTCGACGGTGAGCGAGAAGACCGAGACCACTGCCTGATTCAGGCCCGTGGCGACTCGCACCGTGCGGACACAATCTCCTCCTCGTAAGCATAGACTCCATGATCGAAATGCCTGTGGCATTCATCAGCCCCAGCATGGGCGAGATGGTCATCCTGGGGATCATCGGCGTGCTGGTGTTTGGCAAAGACCTGCCGGCCGTGGGGCGGACCCTCGGCCGCAGCGTCATGCAACTGCGTCGCAGTTTGCAGGGGCTGCAAGACGAGTTCAACTTCTCGGATCGGCCCTCGTCATCCAAGCCCCGCTCGGCCAGCAAGGCATCGAGCAATTACAACCCGATTGACGATCGTGACGAGGCCGTGGCCCCCAAGTTCGAGCCGCCCAAGGCCCAGCCCACCGAGCAAACGCCCGCCGCCTCCTCAGCCGAATGAGCTAGCCGGTCGCGACACGCTCCACCTCATTCATCCCACAACCCAGGCCCCAACGCCTGGGTTGTCGCTTGCGCGGGTCAAGCCTTGTCCCGTTGATCGCCGCATACGTTTGAGAACGGATCCGGCGGCACGAGTCTTGGTCGTTCCAGAGCATGGAAGCTCACGCGGAGGTGCGGAGCCGCAGAGAGGGAGCGAGTCCATCACTTGCTCCGTAAATTGCGCTCACGAAGAGAGCCGGGGAGTTGCGAAGGAGAGACGAGCGGAGCAAGCAGCTTTCGATGTGTTGCCCCAAGAACAAACAAGCTCAACAATCATCAAACAAAGCCCGGACCCATCTCCAACCATGCTCCTCTCTCGTCCTCCGCGTCTCCGCGTCTCCGCGTGAGCCCCAATCACTCATCCTGAACAGCATGCTCGCCCAGCGAGTGATCCTCCTGTGGCATGCCGATCCATACTTCGCTGAGGGTCGCCAGCCGACGAAAGCCCTCGGGGTTGCCGCTGCGAATATGCGGCTTGCGGACGAGTGTCTGCCCGCGGGTGGCCACGCCGTTGTGATACCAATGGCCGTTCGGGTTCTGACCAATCACGCCCAGCAAATCGATCAGGCGATTGTCATCCAGGTGCCAGATGGAAATCGAATCGTCGCCGTTGAACGCCAAGCGACCATGACGCTGGTCGGCCAGGTGTCCTGGTAGAGTGACCCGACCATCATCCAACATGATCACATACACACCGCCCGGCGGCAGTTCCTGATCGTTGAGTCGAATCTCCGTGAAGAACGGGCGGCCGGAGGTGTTGAACCCGTTGATCCGCAAGGCGTACTCGCCCAGCGCGACGGGCTGGTCACTGGCGTTGAACAACTCAATCGCCTTGTTGTGCGAAGGGCCTTCGACATACTCCGAGATAATCAGGCTGGGTTCGCCCGGCAGTCGCGGTTCCGTGGGCTCCTCGATCGGCGGCAGCTCGGGCAGCCCGCCGCCGGTGTCGTTCGCGGGCTCCGTCGTCATCCGATGCACCGTGACCCGGGCGTTCTGTTCGGCCGCCGCCGAGGTGCCCGGATCGCGGAGCCCCAACGTCACGGCCACCAGCACGCTACCCAGAATCAGCCCGCCGCCGCCCAACGCCAGCCAACGGGCTTGCTTGAAACGATCGGCCGGCCGGCGTCGGCCGCTGCGGACCGGTGGCGGCAAGGCCGACGGTGCAAGCGAAGGCCAACTTGTTGGCTCCACGGTCGACGGGCTGACCGGCTGCGATTGAATGCCTGAGGGCTGAGCCGCCGGCGGATCGACCCGCTTGGTCGCCTGCTCGCCCCGTTCAAAAGCTAGCAGGGCGTCGACCACATCCTGCATGGTGGCGAATCGCTGCTCGCGGTCCTTGGCCGTCATGCGTTGCCGCAACTCGATGAGGGCCTTGGGCACGTCGTCGCGGAACTCGCTTTCGAGCGGGGGCTCGACGGTTTGGTGTTTTAACAACCGCTGGGCCAGCGTGCCGTTTGGAAACGGCGGTTTGCCCACCAACAGGAAATACAACGTGTAACCCAACGAGTAGATGTCGGCCCGATGGTCAATCGTGTGGCTGTCCAGGGCCTGTTCCGGTGGCATGAAGTCCACCGTGCCGATCACCGTTTCCTTAAACTCCAGAGTGACGCTGGTCTCGCCCAACCCCTGATCGAGCCGCGCCAGGCCAAGATCCAGCAGTTTAACGGTGCCCGTTTTGTCGAGCAGCAGGTTGCCCGGCTTCACATCGCGATGCACCTGGCCCCGCGCGTGGGCATGGGCCAGCCCCTGGGCCGCCTGGCGAATGTAATTGGCGGCCAACTCGGGCGAAAGCGGGCCCTCTTTGCGGATCAGGCGTTCCAGATCGGTGCCCGCGACGTACTCCATTGCCAGATAGTGGCACTCGCCCTGCGCATCGCAGTTGAACGCCCGCACGATGTTGGGGTGATCGAGCTGGGCCAGGGCCCGGGCCTCGCGGAGGAACCGCCGCAGGTAGCTACGATCTTGAACCTTCTCAGAAGGCAAAATCTTGATGGCCACCCGCCGCTTGAGCCGTATGTGTTGGGCCAGGTAAACGCGACTCATGCCGCCAGCCCCCAGGTATCCCAGCAGCACATACTGCCCCAACCGCAAGGGGACCGGATCGTCGGCCCGGAGCTGCTTCTCTTGCCAGGGCGTCAGTCGTTTCTGTTGAACCAGGATCCGGCCGACCTTCTCGATCCGCTCGGCCTCGGCCGCGGCGGACTCGAAGCCGCTGAGTGTGTGTATGTCTTTCTCGGTGAACAGCCCGGTGTCGCGCAGCCGTTCCAAATAGGTCTCCAGCCCCGCCTCGGCCATCAGCACATTGCCCCTGCCAACCCTGCGATTCAAGTGGTTTGCCCACGCCACGCTCAACATAAAGCAACGCATTGGCGAATTGCGATGAATTGGGCGTGAAATTTCGAGTCGCTTCGCCGGGGGGAAGGGGACTCACCCAAGAAAGGCGACCCGTAGCTCGAAATTCCCGTGAGCCCGCCGTCTGAGCGACCCGTTTTCAAAACTGACCCGAGAGGGTGGCAGGGATTCGTCGTGTGACCGGACGGCCGGGTGAGAAACCAGCCGTCGCCCGATTGAACTTTTCGTGAAGAGCGTCTTCTTCGTTGTCCTTGTCTCGATTCCGAGGGTCGCCCCATGTCGCGTCTGCCCACCTACAGTCATTTGTGGAACAACTACTACGACTACCTGTTCTATCCCGACTCGTCGACCGTCAAAAAGCTGATTGGCGGGCGCGTCGACAGTCCCAAGATTACCAACACCTGCGCGGTCCGCATGAGCGGCGTGCTCAACGAAGTGGGCATCAAACTGCCGGTCAAGTTTGGCGAGATGACCACCCTCAAGGGAGCCGACGCCGGCGCCTACTACGTCGAGCAGCTCCCGAACTACTACCTCCAGTCCGGCGAGCCCCGCGGCACCTGGCTCGGGGACCACGATCCCGTCGAGAACCGGTTCGCGATGTCGTCGATCCCGATCGCCAACCAGGTACTGCACGCGACGGGCTTCGCGATGGGCATGCGGCTCGACGGCCGGGACGTGGTGACGATCTCCTACTTCGGTGACGGTGCGACCTCCGAGGGCGACACGCACGAGGCGCTCACCTTCGCCGGCGTCTACGACGCGCCGATCGTCTTCTTCGTGCAGAACAACCAGTGGGCGATCTCGGTGCCCAGAGAGCGGCAGACCGCCGCGCCCACCCTGGCCCACAAGGCCGTCGGCTACGGACTGCCGGGCATCCGCTGCGACGGCAACGACCTGCTCGCCTCCTACGTGGTGACCCGCGCGGCGGTCGACGCCGCCAGGCGGGGCGAGGGCCCGACCCTGATCGAGGCGATCACCTACCGCATGGAGGCCCACACCACCTCCGA
>JBJHDE010000522.1:0-4310 GCA_050486385.1 Planctomycetales bacterium
ACAGCGTACCGTTGGGAGGCCTGGTCCACAGACTGCTGGTCAAGCCCGACATCGAACGCATCTTCACCTACCGCATCGAGCAACTCGATCGCCTGCTGGGCTGATCTCGAGTTCGTGCCGTTCAATGGTTCGTGCAGAATTCGGTCGATGCCACCAGTGCCCAGGCCAGGTTCTGCACCGCGCGATCCAGATCGGCGGCTTCTTCCAAGAAGGCCAGTGCCTCGCGGCGGTCGTCGTCGGTGGGTGGGCGACTGAGGATGGCTTCGAACAGATGCGCAACCATCGCCTCGCGGTCGTCCAGCGCCAAGGCCTCGCCCACCACCGATCCAGACGAATTGGCCAGCAGCTTGAGCACCCGCGGTTCGTGCATCAGAAATAGCGCCGATTTGACTGAGGGCTCGAACTCCAGTTCGGGCTCCTTGGGCGGATTGGCAAACGTCTTGAGAAACAGCGCCCGCAGGCCCTTGTGCTCGTCGCCGATGGTCACGGCATGCGGCAACTCGGGCGATTCCGCCTCGGGCCGCACCTTGCCGCTGGCCACCAAAGTGCTGGCCAGCAGTTGTTCTGGCCCCAGTCGCCGCTGCTGGGCCACCAGAAATCGCTCGGGCGGCGGTTGCTCACCCGCCAGGCGACTCGACCGCTGGTAGGTTTTTGTGCGGGCGAGTTCTCCCAAAATCGTGGGCAGATCGAAGTCCGAGGCGATAAACGCATCGGTCAGCAGGTCCAAGAGTTCGGGATCGCTGGGGGGATTGTCCGAGTGAAAGGCGTCCAGCGGCTCGACCAGTCCCCGGCCCATCATCTTGGCCCACAGCCGATTGGCCATGGACTGGGCAAACGCCCGGTTGTTCGATGTCGCCAGGTGCTCGGCCAGGGTTGCCAAGGGGCTGAACTTGGGAACGCCGAGGATCTTCTTGCGTCGGTCGGGGGCCACCAGATAGGCCTCGTCCTCGTCGTACTCGGGGATCGGCAGCTCGCCGGCCCCGGGAACCCGCACGCCGGTGGTTGCGGGACCGCCCGCGAAAACCGAGACAAACTCGTGGGGCTGATTGAGCAGGGTCTCGGCCACGGCGGGGTAGTCGGTATCGCGGCGGCTGACGACATGCTCGAACACCACGTGCAGCCCCTGGAAATCCTGCTGCAAGTAGTCGTCAACGTACAGGTCATCGTGACACTGGGCGCATTGCAGATCGACGCCCGCAAACAGCCGACCCACGTCGCGGGTCAGCCCCGGAGTATCGATGGCCGCCATGGCCCCTTCGCTGACCAACCGTTGGGTCATGAAGAAGGCCGCACCGCGGAGCGTGGGGTCTTCGGCATCGGGTTTGAGAATCGCCTTGGCGATCGCCTCCCACGAGCGTCGCTGCTGGGTGCTCTCGCGCAGAAAGGCCTGCCATTCGGGATGGTCGCCCCGGCGTTCCATGAGCACGACGTGCAACCAGTCGGCCAGCCGCAAGGCGGCCTCGGGACTGGTCAGCAGGGCATCAATCAGCCGTTCCCGTTTGTCGCTGGCGGTGTCCTCGCGAAAGTGGCGGAGTTCCTGAATCGTGGGAATTCGACCCACAAGATCCAAATACACCCGCCGGGCGAAGCCGTCGTCATCCACCACCGGGGCCCGGGGCAGGTCGCCAGCGGCGGCTTCGATCTGACGATCGATCCGCACATGCAACGGCTCGCTGGCCACGGTCTCCACCGCAAGGGCCCCCACCAGCCACGCCCCAATCATCAGCAGTTGTCGCATCGTCCACCCTCGCCGGCCCTGATCAACCCATAGGGAGCCCCCGAAAACTCGCTCCCATGGTAGCCAGCCTCAACGGCGGTTGGAAGTCAGCCAGCAGACGCAAGCCGAGACCAGCCGAATCTGCCTCAAGGAGCCGAGGGCGAAAGGAATTCCAGGCTCTGCTGGAACTTGGCGTCGGGCGAATCGTCATCGTCAGGATCGGGCAGGTCTAGGGGAACACCCAGGATCTGGGCCTGTCGAACGGGCGACGTTTTCAACTGGAGCACACGCATCAGCTCCAGATTTTGCAACTCGTTTTGGTCGATTTCGAAGGTGATCCAGAGCGTATCGTTGCGGAGAGCATGTCGAACCCAGCGGCGGCGGGGAACATACTGTGCATTCAATACCACTTCGCAAGGAGCATCAAGCTCGAGGTCGAGTTGCAATCGGATCTTGAGTCGACCCGCCCACCGCGACAGTTCGATCTGGCCATCCTCCAGTGGTGTGGCCTTGAAGATCCAGTTCTTGAGCCCATTCTCCTTGAGGATGTCCGCCAGCTTGGTCGCGTAAACCCGCACTTCTTCACGTGCGGCGGCCATGCGTTGGTTCCTGGATTGCCGCCCCCTGGAAGTCGTTGCAGCGCCAATGCGGCTTTGCAATCGTTTTTCGTAGGCAATGATATCTTCGCCCAGCGATCGCATTTCACGACCGACCGACACCTGAAATCGGTCCGCGTACCACGCCAGCATGGCGTCGTATTCTCTCCGGCCGGTGCGATAGGACATGGCGTCGACATGATCCGCCAAGAACCGCAATAGCGCGGGCACGGTCTTCAAGCTGTGCTGCCGCACATGCATCCGGTGTAACATACTGGCGACAACCGCCTGGGTTTCTTCATCGGAGGAGTTGGCGACCAGCTTCAACAATGTCTCGGCGAGGTGTTCAGGATCGTCATGCGTTTCGATCGCATGGTCGACTTTGTAAATCAGTTGCAAGTACAGAAAGAAATCGACCCCTCCGATCACGAGAAACTCTCGGTCTCGCAGGGCGTCGACCAGGGAGTACGCGCCGGTTTCGATCAAGGCCAGTCGCGACGACCACCGATCGGCATCGCTACTGGCAATCAACCGCGGCTGGAGGACCGCTTTGCGCCGATACTCGGGCAAGTGTTTCAGCGTTTCATTGAACCGCGCCTCGGAGTTTTCCTGGGAAATCTCGGCCAAAACGTCGCTTGGCAAGGTCGGCAAATTCAAGCTGGGTGAGTCGCTGGGAAGATCCGTGAGCGGGGCGACGGGGCTTCGCGCGGCAAGCCCCGCGCGAATGGCCGGGCCGGTATTCGAAAAGTAGATGCCCTGAAGTGCAGCAAAGCGAAAGGTATTCAATCCCTGGACCACACCATCGCCCAACGACAGCAGCGGACCACCACTATTTCCGGGATTGATCGCCGCATCATGCTGCAACCACTCGGCGTCACCGGGATTGGTCATGAACCCCAGACTCCGCAATTGCTCGGAAGTCGTGACCCCACTGACAATCCCCTGCGTCGCGACAAACGGCAGTCCCTTGGGATTTCCCACGGCCACCACCGAGACTCCTTGCCGGGGAAGGGCGTCCGCCACAGGCAGGGCCAGCAACGTGCGGTGCCCCGGGTCGATCTTGAGCAAACACAGATCGCATTCAGAAGAAAAATTCACAAAGCCAAGAACCGCCGCCGAGCCGCCGTCGTGAAACACGACCTTTGCCTGGCGCCCTCCTTCGACGACATGCAGGTTGGTGGCCACGATGCCCGCCTCGGCATCGATCACCACTCCGCTGCCCAATGCGCCTCCGTTGCCCGGACGATCTATATCGACTTCGATCCGCACAATCGCCGGCTTCACGCGAGCGACCAGGTCGGCCAGGTCAGTTCCTCCCTGGCGCGGTTCCGCTGGCGGCGTCTGACCCGCGGTCAACCCGGCGCGGTTGGGTATCTCGGGCTCCATTGCGGGAGGCAGCGGCGGGTTAGCATGCGAACCGGCACGAATCGCGACCCGCTTCTGTGTTGGCGAGCCAGGCCCCTGCGACGACTTGGGCTCGGAGCCCTCCTTACCCACTCCCGAGGCATCGGCTTGCGGGCCTTCGGTGGCCTCGACGGGAGCCACGGCGACTCGAGGTTGCGCGGGCCGCGCCGCGAACAAATAGATCACCAGACTCCCAAAAGCGATGAGACTCATCGCCACCCCCACACCCACGATCCAGGCCACCAGCAACGACTCATTCCGCGCGGCCTGGGCTTCCAGACAACCCTCGGCGTTCGACACCCTGGTGTTGACGCGGTTGCCGAGCGATAAGGCCGCCGCAAGCTGGGGAACTTGCGCGGCCTGGATCCATTTGGGCAGGTCCTCGCGCCACACCTGCGTGCGGGCGTCGATCTGCCCCTGTTCCGCCAAGCGCATCAGCACATCGATCGAAACGGGGCCCAGGATTTCGTGTCCCTGACGGAAAAACCACTCTGGATCCATCGATCACCACGAATAAGTCTTTTGGGGGAAGCAAACAGAAACCCCGACCAAGCTTGCGGCACCTTGTCTTGGCACTTTGTACACTATGTTTG
>JBJHDE010000523.1:0-4309 GCA_050486385.1 Planctomycetales bacterium
GCGACCAGGGGACTCTAGCGTCGCATAGGCATGGCCGGCACCCGAGAAGAACTGATGTAATTTGAACGCGAAGAAACTGTTTCCTCCGCCGGTTCCAGTACGCTCGGCCTCAGGCACACTGGCGACGAGCAATAGATCACGCAAGGCAGAACGGCAGGTATCGCTGGGCCGCCCGGAGTCAGCGACAAGTGCTTCAACCGCCTCGCTCACCGTTAACGGGCGCGCCCGCAGCCAGCGTTGGTCGGGGTCAGACCACCGGACCCCAAGGCGAGTTTCGACCCAAACGGCGAGCGGATGTTCACGCAATGCTTCATCAGAAATGTTCGTGGAGATCCCCTCATCAACCGCATCGGCAAGCTTCGACTTTACTAACAATTCGTCCTGGTTCAGGTCGGTGACCCGTTCAAGTGTTTCAACGATGACGTTGCTCTCAGGTACATCGACTGCAAAAATCTTCGAGGCAACTCGCGCAACGACGCAGCTCTTGTCTTCCAGAGAACCTTCACTTGCCATCGTTGCCGAAGTCCCAACGCACTGGAGTCGATCAGGAGCGAGGCGCCCTCGAACTCGACGAACCAGCAGCGCCACGTCGGCACCTTGGCGACCGCGGTACGTGTGCAACTCATCAAGAACAAGAAAGCGTAGCCCAGCACAATTGCCAATTACTCGGCGGTCTAGATCGTCCTGCCGAGTCAAAAGCAACTCGAGCATCATGAAATTGGTAAGCAGGATGTCGGGCGGATTCTCGGAGATACGCCGCCGTTCGTCTGCATCCTCTTGGCCGGTGTAGCGGGCAAAGGTAACTGGACTCGGCCCTGGTACGTTGCCAAGGCACTTCGCGAATTCCTCGAGTTGGCTGTTTGCGAGTGCATTCATCGGATACACGATGATGGCACGCGTTCGCTTTCCACCCCCGTTTTGCTTTTCCTTTAGCACCGCATCGACAATGGGAATAAAAAAGCAAAGCGACTTCCCAGAACTAGTTCCTGTAGTAACTACAAAACTCTCACCCTGCAATGCCAGGGCGATCGCCTGTTCTTGATGCTTGTATAAGGTAAGTGAATTACCATCCGGTCCGTCAACTCTCGAGGGCGCACAAAAGATCTCAGCACATTTCGGATGAAGTGACCCGCCGCTCACCAACTGTTGAACCGAGATCGTCCGCGCATAGTTCGGGTTGATCTGGATAAGTGGTTCCGGCCAATAGCGCTCTTCCGCATAGATATTCTCAACTTGCCGGCGGATATCTTCCGCATGAATCGTAGTAAACGAAGTGGCAAATTCCTTGTACTCATTAACAATAGTGTCTCTCATCGAGAACACGTCGACATTTTGCATACTCATTTCCTCCTCCATCCCAAGTGGCTGTGCCTGTGTTTGGACAGCCCACAAACTTCAGATCGGCAGGATGCCGTAGTCTCCTGGCTCGGTCGATGATTCGCCCTTTGCAGATTGCGAAGCAACTCATCACTTGGGCCGAGCGGTTGACTTCATCACATCTGTCTCTTGACAATCCATTCGGGCCAACAGGCGCCGATGGGTGCGGTCCGTAGAATGCGCCCAAGTGTACCACCAACCACCGACACGTGCTCATGGTAGGGCGCTCTTCACGAAAGATCGGGCGAGGCGGATCGACGGCATCTGGGATCCAAACCTACTCTTCGGGCAAGTCGATCCCTACAATCGATGGTCGCGGTGAAGCGTGATCGCTTGCCGTAGTGCTTCTGACGACGTGTGTGGACGGAAGCGCCAATTCCGAATCACCAGCCACGCTGCTTGGTGACGACGCCCGAGTTGGATGGTGAAACGCCTTCGGGGTTCGGTGCGCGGGACGTCCGATGGCCAGTACGCTTCCTTGTAGAGGTCCGGATCTTCGGCCAGTAGCCGCATTGCTCCGTCAAGCACTTGCCTGATAACTGCGACCTGTGTTGGGAGCCCGTCGCGTTTTCTGATCTTGTCAAGGTACGCGATATCGCTTAAGGGCAACGAGATCGCGAACGAGCGGAGGTTGAGCGCCTCGTCACGTGCCGGCCCGCGCTCGCGACTGCGGCGACCAGCACCGCCTGAACCGCCGGCTACTTCGACGAACTCGACGCGAGGCGGCCGCAGCGGCCGCTCTGTCGGCTGCGCTGGTGGGGGCTCGGAAGTCATGGGGGATTCCCGCTGCACTTCTTCACGAAATGCACGACGCGGTAGAACGGGCACGTCAGGGCGGCCCATATGACGCCACAGATAGTCACGGACGTGTTCGCGAGTCGGGCGCGCAATGCCAAGAAGGCGTTCGGCGATGACCCCACAAAAAGCGGCCATGGTATCAGCTATCTCGAGTTGGCCAGCAGGCGGCGCCCCCATTTGCTCAGCAGGCCAATCCCATACGGACCACCCAGCCCGGAGGTAGCTTGCAACTGGATCCCAACGCGGGATTTCGTTGGTGGCGACAGGCTTGCTCGAGGCAAATCTGTTCGCGATTTCCGAGTGGTCAATCGGGAACGGCGCTGTGCTCGTTCGGGATACGACAAGCAGGCGTGGTCGATCCAGCGCAAGCCGGTCCACCGTCTTGGCGAAGGCCGTTGCATCTGCCGGGGAGGTGTCGTCTGCCAGACAACACACGATCAGGCTTGCCCGCGCTGACCAATGGTTCCAGTTGTTCGTTGTGGCCCCGGTGTCGATTACGACCGCCTGCCCGCTCGGGAGCGGTTTACCCGGATGAACCCGCTTCCAAACGTTGTGGGCCACGGGCGGGCGAAGCGCTACTTCGGTGCTCGCAGGCAGCCGTTGGTTGACGGCGTGCATAGCAGCTTCGAGGTCGTGGTTGCCGGCCGTGTCGATCATCAGGGCCGGCGGCGCAAGACCAGCGGACTGCAACCGATGTAGGTAGATCGCAAGGTGGGCGATCACCGTGGTACGTCCCGACCGGCCAGGACCTACAACAAGGGCGATTTGGGTTGAGTTTTCGCGTTCCAACGGTGCTCCGTTCGTCAGAACCAGTACACTTTCTGAGCGCAACGATTCGGCAGACTTGATGGCAGGGCTTGAATTCCCTGCGTTTCCTGCCGATTGGGGTTGCTTGAAGGGAATGTCGCCGATCGGCATTTAAACACTGACCGACGTGATCATTGATACCTGCGACCGATGAATCAGATGTTTATCTGCGTACGGACGATCTTCGTCCCCGAAAATCGGGTCATGTGGTCTTATCTTGGAATGGCACGAGACGGCTGACGGTGGCTGATGAGGCGTGGTGGTGGTCTCGCACGGCAAGTTTTGGAGACGGTGCTTACGTGTCGGCGTCCGACGCCAACGCCGGTTTGACGAAGCCGCTTCGCCAAAGCAGGAGTCCGCCCACGGAATCGAGGAGAGTGCCTCACGCTAGCAACTATCCGCAGAGGCGCCGAAGGTGATGGCGAAGGGAACCGTCGGAGCACGATGTTCTCGTGAGCGGTAAGGCGTGAAGCGGCTCGGGGTTCACCAGGCCTCCCTGCGATCTTGAACCCAATGGCCGAGGGACTACTCCCGTCCCTCATCGGGGCAGGGTGCGTGTCTTGCCGGGGTAGCAGCCTCGTCGGAGCCTTCACCGCGTCGCAAGGCGTTTTGCGAGTTGTCGGACTGTGTAAAGACCTGCGCGGCTCCCTTTGTTGATTCTTCAGTTTCTTCAGATTCGCCGAGCCCGCATCCTTACTACGGTCTACACGTCGGCGCCTTTCAGCATCGATCAGGAGCCGATGGCTATGCGCCTTGGATGGGGATGACTGGGAGTTCTCTTTGCAGCCCTCTACCTGGTGGTTAGGCCCTTGTCGCGCTGACCAGGATTGGAACGTCGGCATCAGCGCGGCTGCCAACCGCCACTCGCTTGTTGGTTCACCGCTGACGATCAAGGGCGACGACGAGTGAAGCCAAGCCAGATACCTGGCCATCTTCAAGGGCTGCACAGGGTCGCTCGAGCGCGGGGCCAGGAGCCAGGCTGGGTGGCTTGAAAGCGAAGGCGCCGAAACGCGAGCCTGTACAGCCAGCGATTGGGAAGGCGGCAACTCGGCGTGCCCGTGCGCGGGCCGCAGTGGTGGCTTTGGGGGGTGTTGGACCCGTGCGGGCACCCGTTCGCCGGGAGCGGCTGGGAGTGACAGCGGGGTGTAGCCATCTGCCGAGAGCTTGGGTGGCGGCACTTGGATTAGCGCAGACGCCCCGGCAAAGGAACCGTTGGGGGGCTGCTGCGTGGTGAAGCCGGCTGACGGTGGCTTTGCGGGGAGGTGGACCCGTGCGGGCGCCCGTTCGCCAAGGCCGGCCGGGAGTGCCAGCGGGGTGTAGCCGTCTG
>JBJHDE010000524.1:0-4276 GCA_050486385.1 Planctomycetales bacterium
CCGCCAGCAGGCTGGCGATGCGGTCGTCGGCCCGGGCGGCGGCTTCGAGGGCGGCCTTGTCGGCCTCGGCGGGCACGCGGATGCGGCCACGGAGCTTGCCCAGAATCTGGACCGGCACCTCGATGGTGTCCTCGCGGAGCTTGGCCTCGTCGTAGCGAGGCCAGGGCTCGCGGGCCAGCGACTCGCGGTGGCCGAGCAGCTCCCACAGCTCTTCGCCCAGGTGCGGGGCAAACGGACTGAGCAGCAGGACGAACGGCTCGAGCGCCGCCTTGGGCCGCCGCGATCGCTTGGTGAAGTAGTTGACGAACTCCATCAGCTTGGCGATGGCCGTGTTGAATGCCAGGTTCTCGATGGCGTCGGTCACAAACTGCACGGTCCGATGGACCAGCCGCTCTTCGTCCTCTTCCAGGGGCAGGTCCTCGACCAACGGGCTGAGCGTCACCCGCTCGGCCTCGTCGTCGACGAACAGTCGCCAGGCCCGATCCAGAAAGCCGCGGACCCCGCCCACGCCGGCCATGCTCCAGGGCTTGGTGGCTTCCAGCGGTCCCATGAACATCTCGTACAGCCGCAGGGCATCGGCCCCGTAGTCGCGGACCACATCGTTGGGGCTGACCACATTGCCGCGGCTCTTGGACATCTTGTACGCCCGGGCCTCGACCCGCACCTCGGGCGCCTCGCACAGCACGAAGCCTTCGCCCTGTTTCTCCACGGCATCGGCTGTCAGCCGGATGGTCTCGACTTCCTCGGCGGTGCCGGCAATCCGGCGGCGGCCGTCGTCGCCGAGGGTGGTCTCCTTGGGATTGACCCAGCCGCCGTCGCCGCGGCGGAAGCCGCTGAACTCGGTCTCGCCCAGAATCATGCCCTGGTTGACCAGCCGCTGGAAGGGCTCGGGCGTGCTGACCAGCCCACGGTCGAACAGCACCTTGTGCCAGAACCGCGCGTACAGCAGGTGCAGCACGGCGTGTTCGACCCCGCCGACGTACAGGTCCACCGGCATCCAGGCCCGCTCGCGGATCGGGTCGACAAACCGCTCGTGGTTGTCGGGGTCGATGAACCGCAGATAGTACCAGCAGCTTCCGGCCCACTGGGGCATGGTGTTCAGTTCGCGGCGGTAGCGTTTGCCATCCAGGGTCAGGTACTGCCAGTCGTCCGGGGCCTTGGCCAGCATGGGCTCGGGCCGGCCATGGGGACGGAAGTCCTCGACCTCGGGCAGCCGCACCGGCAGATCGCCCTCGGGCACCGGGCGGACCCGGCCGGTCGGCTGGCCGGCGTCGTCCAGCTCGTGCAGTAAGGGGAACGGCTCGCCCCAGAACCGCTGCCGGCTGAACAGCCAATCGCGGAGCTTGAAATTCACCGCCCCGCGGGCCACGCCCTGGGCGGCCAGATCCTGGGTGATGCGGGCCTTGAACTCGCCGGTGGGCAGCCCGTCGAAGGGCCCGCTGTTGATGGCCAGCCCCTCGCCCGTGAAGGCACACTCGCCGGCCAGCAGGGCTTGCCGGTTGGCGTGCGGTTGGTCCTTGTCCTTCCAGTCGTCACCGGGATCGACCACCGCACGGATCGGCAGACCAAACTGAACGGCAAACTCGAAGTCGCGACTATCGTGGGCGGGGACCGCCATGATGGCCCCGGTGCCGTAGCTGACCAGCACGTAGTCGGCCACCCAAATCGGAACCGCCTGGCCGTTGACCGGATTGATGGCGTAGCTGCCGGTGAACACGCCGGTCTTGACCTTGGCCAGTTCCGTGCGATCCAGGTCGCTTTTGTGAGCGGCCTTCTGGCAGTAAGCCTCGACGGCGGAACGCTGCTGGTCGGTGGTCAGCCGATCGACGAAGCGGTGCTCGGGGGCGATCACCATGTAGGTGGCGCCAAACAGCGTGTCGGGTCGGGTCGTGTAGACCCGCAGGCAATCGTCGCCGGGCGTCTCGGGGAAGGCCGACCGCTCGGCCCGCCAGGTCTCGAAGGCCGCCGGGTCGGGCTGGCCCGCGCGGACCCGCTCCGGGGTGCCGATGAAGAAGTCCACCTCGGCCCCGGTGCTGCGACCGATCCAATCCCGCTGGAGTTTCTTGACGTGCTCGGGCCAGTCGACCAGGTCGAGGTCGTCTTGCAGACGGTCGCCGTAGCTGGTGATCCGCAGCATCCACTGCCGCAGCGGTCGCCGCTCGACCGGATGATTGCCACGCTCGCTGAGACCGTCGATCACTTCCTCATTGGCCAGCACCGTCCCCAAAGCCGGGCACCAGTTGACCGGCACCTCGGACTGATAGGCCAGCCGCCGGGCGTCCTGATAGTCGGCCACCGCGTCGGGCCCTTGCCGCTGGACCTCGGGAGGAATCGGCAGCTCGGCAATCGGCCGCCCTCGCCCGCGAAAGCGTTGGCCGTCGGGGGCGGTCCACTCGGCCTCGGGATCGAACCAGGTATCGTACAGTTGCAGAAAGATCCACTGGGTCCAGCGGAAGTAGGGCTCGTCGGTGGTCGAGACCTCGCGGTCCCAGTCGTAG
This sequence comes from Planctomycetales bacterium, assembly GCA_050486385.1. GTDB lineage: Bacteria > Planctomycetota > Planctomycetia > Pirellulales > Pb10988 > JBJHDE01. The sequence goes on from JBJHDE010000524.1 coordinate 2,499, forward strand.
CTGAAGCCCAGCATCTTGAGCTGGCGGCGGAACTCGTTGATGTTCTTTTCTGTGCGGCTCCGCGGATGTTCGTTGGTGCGGATCGCGTGCTCCTCGGCCGGCAGCCCGAAGGCGTCGAAGCCCATCGGATGCAGCACACTCACGCCCCGCATCCGCGCGTAGCGGCTCACGATATCGGTGGCCGTGTAGCCCTCGGGGTGGCCCACGTGCAGGCCCTCGCCGCTGGGATACGGAAACATATCCAAGGCGTACAGCTTCTTACCGCCGGGAAGCTCGGGGGCGGCGAACGTGCGGTTCTCCTCCCAGTACCTTTGCCACTTGGGTTCGATCTCGGCCGGATTGTAACGGGGCATCGCGGGCGACACTTCGCGGGGGAAAAACTCGTGACGGGGAGAGCCGGCGGTCGCGACTCGGGACGCGCCAAGCGCGGCGGTCAAGCGGCCCCGGTACCAACCCGAGACCCCGCCGGCTGAGCCTGCCCGTCGGACACGCCCGGATTCTAGCGGTTCGCCACCGGGCTGGTAGGGCGATTGGCTCTCGGGGCCGACTCACCGGCGGATCCGCCCGCGTCGGGCAATCAGTTTTCGTCCGTGGGCTCGGCATCCAGTAGGACGTTGATCGCCCGACGGTCCCGGGTGGCCAGCACCTCGCGGACCCGCGGCGGCGGCTGCAGGCAGGCCAGCAGATCCTCGGGGGACAACAGGGCCGGGCCATGCTGGGCGGGATCGCGGACAATGTCGGCCAGGGCGTCCAGAATGTCGCGGCTCATCGTGGGGCACCTAGTCGGGTCGGGGCAAGCCGAGCCGTTCAATCATCGCGTGGTCGTACTCGATGCGGTGGCTGGGCGGAATGTACAGGGTCGAGTCGGTCAGGTCGACCTCGGGCAGCCGCCGCACCGAGACCCGCTCCATCCGGGGTTCTGCCAGCGGCGCGTCGGCCGCCACGTAGACGATCACCGGGTGATCCTCGTCGTACAGGTCGGCCAGGATCTCGGCCAGAATCTCGATGTTCCGCGAGTGGTACTGGCCGTCGGCGAACTTGCCGCTGAGATCGGCAATCACGTCGGCCTGCCAGAGGATCAGCGGTACCGTGGGGTCGATCCGCCGCACCCGGGCCAGGAAGTCGGTGGCCTCGTGGGTCTGGCATCCCTGCCGGGCCGGGTCGATGCCCAGATCGGCAAACAGGCAGTCCTCGGCCGAGACCCCCGGCAGCATCCGGGCGCGGAGTCCGGCTCGGCGGGCGAGTTCAATGGCCCGGTGCATGGGAAAGCCGAACACCCCGGGATGGCCGTAGCTGACCAGGCAGGTGCGGCGATGGTTGGTGGCCTCGACCAGCACGATCTGGGCCATCATCTCGTAGCTTTGGCGGCGGGGGGTATCGGAATCGTAGAAGCCGGCCAGGTCCAAGGCGTCGGGCCGCAATCGCTGCAACAGGGCGGCCGTCCAACCGCTGGCCAGGTACAGGACGCGGTCGCTCTCGACGATGGCCGCGCGGGCCTCAAGGGTCAAATGGGCCGGCACGTTGATGCCGGAGCCCACGACCAACAGCTCGGGTGGGGCCTCCTGCGAAGCAGCCGTCATGGATTCCGCCGGGCCGGGAATGGGGTCGGACCACTGGGGCCCGCGGGGGGGACACAATTCGCCAGCCGCTGATGCTAGCACACCCCAAGCGGTCGGGCCAGCGGCCTGTAACGCGCCATTAGAAATGTCCCCTTAAGCGACCAATAGAAATGTCCCGTGGCATCCTCCAATAGGAGGATGCCATGGAGACAATTTCGA
>JBJHDE010000525.1:0-4262 GCA_050486385.1 Planctomycetales bacterium
CCGTGGCGCCGCGGAGTTGCGAGTCAGCAGGTGCAAACAGCGACGACGGTGGTCACCCCTCGGTGGCCACCGTCGCGGGAAGCCGCGGCGGTTCAGCGGTGGCCCTCACACATCGCCCCGGTCCAGGCGACGCCCGCGATTCCGCAAGCGGTCGAGTTTGGTTTCGATCCGCTGTTTGACGCGGCGGGTCTCTTCGGCATCGACCGTGGCGGCGACGATTTCGTCGTCTTCGATTCGCACCCGCAGCCAATCGCCGGGCTTGGCGTCTTGGGGCAGGTGGGCCACCGGGACGATGCATTCGCGTTCGTCGTCGCCGACCAACAGCACCGCGTAGACGTGATCGACCACGCGTTCAAAAACGGCTTGTTCTTCCATCGCGCGCTACTCCGCACCCCAAGGACCGCGGGCTGTTGGTTCCACTCGTAGAAATCGCGTCCGTGACCCTCGGGGTGTCGCCGGCGGCGATCACTTGACGACGGCCAGGCCTTGCTGTTCGATCTCGGCGACCCGGGCGTCGCTGAGGCCGGGCACCCGGCTCAGGTCACGGAGGGTGCGAAACGGCCGCATCTGGATCACCTGGTCGGCCCGCTCGGGACCGATATGCACGATCCGCGTCAGCTCGTCTCGCCCGGCGGAGTTGATGTTGACCGCGATCGCCGACCCCTGAGGCGATGCCGACCCGCCGGCCGGTGGCCCACGGATCGGATTCTCGCGTTCGGTTTCGACCCGGTAGGTCGAGCCATCGCTGATGACGCGGATTGTCCCTTGCTCGATGGTGCCGTACAAGGCGGCCCCGCTTTGAATCACCCGATCGAGCACCACGTCGTGCGGGTGTCCGTAGGAGTTGTCGAGCCCGGCCGAGTAGATGGCGACTTCGGGTTCGACGGCGGCCAGGAACTCGGGGATGGTCGAGGTCCGCGAGCCGTGATGGCCCAGTTTCAGGATCTGGGCCTTGAGGTTGTGGCCTCGTGCAACGATCTCGCGCTCGGTGGGTTGTTCGGCATCGCCGGTGAACATGAAGGCGACATCGCCGAACACAATCCGCACGCCAATGCAGCCGGCGTGCAGGTCGCCGGTGAGTTTCTCGGGGTTGATCACCTCGATGCGGGCCGAGCCCAACTCGATCGACTCGCCGGCGCGGGGTTCGTGGTAGCCCGCCTCGGAGTTGAGGATCGCATCGATGGCCCGTTCAAAGGTGCGGCTGGTCGCGGCATCGCCCGACATCCAGACTTCGGTCACCGGGAAGGCGTCCAGCACCTGCGGAAACTGGCCAATATGGTCGGCGTGCGGGTGCGTGCCAATCAGCAGGTCCAGCGATTTCACGCCGGCGGCTTGCAGATAGGCCACCACGTCGCGGCGATCGTGTCGGCCGGCGTCAATCAAGATGGTGAAGTCGGGGCCCATCAACAGCGTGGCGTCGCCTTGGCCCACGTCGATGTAGTGCGCCGTGAGCACGCCGGTGGGGCGAGTGCCTTGGCTCTGGCCTTTTTGGCTGGCCAGCGACAGGTCGCTTTGACGCGAGGCGGACGACTCGCGGTCGCGGGCTTCGAACTGGGCGAGGTTGTCGCAGCCCGTCGCCAACAGCGAGAGCGTCAGCGCGACGAGACCTGCCGCCCAAGTGGGGCGGATTCCGATGGCTGGCATGGTGGCCGATCCTCCTTGATCGCCGTTTCGGTCGAGCACTCCGGCCGCGGATCCTTCGCGGCACGGGGCCCGTAGTTACCAAAAACGGCCCACCCCGTCAGCCCGAGTTGTGGACCGGCGAGGCAAAAGGGAAATCGACCGGGGTGACCCGTGTCGGGTCGCAGTAACGCCGCATCGCGGCGGCTCGGGGGGCATGGGGTCCGCGGGGCGAATGCCATGCGGCGAATGTCTCGTGGCGGGTTCAGGCCACGCGGCGTTGGGGCTCGAAGATCTCGGTGGGGTGCAGCATCCGCAAAATGGTGCCGTCCTCGTCGTAGAAGGTGATCACGTTGCCGACGCTCATCCACATGGCAAACCAGCGGCCCACCCGAAAGCTGCGGCCACAATAGTTGCCTTCACGAATGAGAATCGTGTCCCGCATGGCGGACAACTCGGCATCGCTGGCCCCCAACTCACGGAAAGCCTGGCTCACGAGCTGTCGCAGTGCGGGAGCGGCCTCGTTGAGTTTCATCGTCGCTTCTCGGAATGCGCGGCGGTTTTGCGTACCAGGCGGTCCAGCTCTTCGGACAGTCGGCTGGTGTCGGCGTCGACCTGGTCGGGCGGTGTCTGGCGGCTCATGGTGGCGTTCCTGCAAGGCGGTTGCGTCCGGAATGCGGGCTTTCGCACCCCGGTGGCACGTGCAGTATCGGCCATCAAGCAGCCCAGGCTGTGAGCCGACCCCCACCGGGCGGCAAACTCACCGCGACGCGCAATCTGGGCTTGCACGATTGGGGCAGCCTGGACTATGACGCTTCATCTCATCGATCGGTTGTCGGGCTTGTCCCGCTTGAATCCTTTTTGCGAATCATTCCGATTCGACCTTCGCGGTTGAACGGATCTCCTCTCGAAGCAGCGAGGGCGCACGGATGTCGCCACACAGGCTGCTGGCTCTTATGCTGGCCTTGCTGGCACTCCAGGTCATCACCGGGTGCCGCCAGGGTCCCCGTGCGCAAGCGGTCCATAAAGAGAGCTACGAGCGAGAACTGCGTCAGTTGGAAGAAGTCAACTTCGAGCTGGGCTTGAAGATCGAGGACTTGCAGCACCAAGTGGCTCAGCTCCGTAGTGACACGCGGACCTCGCCCTTGCCGGCTGGCCAACGCCGTGCCGACCCGCTGCCCGATCCCCCCCGTCCGCCGGCCGAGGACCGCCCGCGCCGCCGCGACGACGATCGCCGTGGGCCGCCGGATCTGGATTTCCCGGCCCCGCGGAATGGGCCGCCCGAGGTCGAAGTGCCGCCCTTGGAGTTGCCCGAGATTCGCCCGCCGCATCCCGATGTGCCGGATGCCGGGGGCGAGGCACCGCTGTTTGATCCCTCGGCTGGGCTGCGTCCCTTGGCACCGCCGGCGTCCGCGGGCCTGCTGCGACCGGCCGCCGCCGAGGTTCCGGCCGAGCCGACCATGCAGCTTGTCTTCCACGATGCCCTGACCCGCGGTCTGGACCTGGACGGGCGACCCGGCGACGAGGGCCTCCGCCTGGTGGTCACGTTGGTAGATGCCGCGGGGCAGCCGCTTCGCGTGCCAGTGCGATTGGCCGTGGCCGTGGTCGATCCGCAGCTTCCCAAGCAGCACGCCCGCTTGGCCTTCTGGGAGTTTACGCCGGAACAATCGTTTGAGGCCTTCGGCAGCACGCCGTTTGGCGAGGGCTACTTCTTCGAGTTGCTCTGGCAGCGGGTGGCCCCAGCGAATCCTAAGATCGAGATTCACGTGCGGGCGATCACCCCAGGCGGGCAAGAGCTGCGAGCGGTCAAACCGCTGGTGATTGCCGTGACCCGTCGCTAACCTCCAACGGGTGGGGCCGATCGAAACGATTACCCCCGCCTTGTGGTCGTAATCCCCCAGTTCGACTCGGCAAAAACCCGGGCCTCACCCGCCTCGCAGCGTGGTACACTGGGGACGAATGGTCCGCGACTTGGCCGAAGCCGTGGGAACCGTCCGGCTGGGCGTTCGCCCGCCGACGCCACGTTGTCCGGCACCATGACACAGACCCCGCCGCCCGATGTGGGCGAACCGCCGAGTGATCTGCCGATGCCAGTGACCAGCGACAGCAAGAGCCGCGAGGAACTCAACCGCGCCGCGGCGGACGCCTTTGCCGCCGGCGGTCGTGACGAGGCCACCCGGTTGTATCGCCAGGCGATTGAGTTCGCCGAACGACAGCGGCGACTGGATCGGGTGTTTGCCGACAGCCTGGTCGGCTTGGCGATGGTGCATCGGGCCGCGGGCGAGGACGAGCAGGCCGAGCCGTTGCTTCGCCTGGGGCTGAATGTTCGCGAGCAGGTGGTCGGGCCCGAGAGTTCCGACGTGGCCGACGCCATGCAGAAGCTGGCCGATCTGTGCCAGGATCACGGCCGGATGCAGGAGGCCGAGACCTACTACGAACGCGCCTTGGAGGTCTTTCGCCGGGTGCCCGAGGCCAATCCGGCCCTGGGCCAGAACCTGGTGAATCTGGCGACCCTGCACCGCTCGCAGGGGCACCATCAGCTTGCAGAAACCTTTCTGCGGCAGGCCATCGACTTACAACAACGGACCCTGGGGGCCAGTCACCCCGAGTTGGCCAAAAGCCTGGTCAACCTGGCGGCCCTG
>JBJHDE010000526.1:0-3566 GCA_050486385.1 Planctomycetales bacterium
CCGCGCGGGTTCAGATGTTCCATGAAACGCTTGATGGTGCCGCCCTTGCCGGCGGCGTCGCGGCCTTCAAACACGACCACGACCCGCTCGCCCTCGGCCTTGACCCAGTCTTGCATATGCACCATTTCGGCCTGCAGCTTGTACAGTTCGCTCTGGTACTCCTTGCGGCCCAGCTTCTTCTTTGGGTCAGGCGCTTCGCTCTTGGCCGGGGCGGGTGAGTCCTTGTGCGGGGTCGCTGCGTCGTGTTTGTGCTTGTGCTTTTTCATTGTGGACAGCTCGAGCATGCGGAGGCGAGATCGTTGGTCCCACCATCCTGACCCCGGCCACGCAGGCGGGCAAGCGCGGAGGACTTGCCCCCCGGTTGGTTGGCCGGCTGATGGGCACCTGCGGTTGACCCTGTTTTGCGGAATCCGTAAAACCGGCCTAATTGGCCTGTTCGGGCTATCCTCCGGGTTGGAACCCCCCGGACGGACTTGGTCGAGGCCGAGGTTGGTTCCATCCGGCGGAGTTGTCCGTGGGGTGGATTTGTGTCCCGTGCTTACCGAAAGAGGATGCCTGATGGCCACCGCCGAAACCACGCGCTCCGGCGTGTATGACGATATCACCCAGTGCATCGGGGGGACGCCGCTGGTCAAACTCCGCCGCATCACCGAGGGCTGTGGGGCCACGGTGCTGGGGAAAATCGAAAACATGAACCCGCTGTGGAGCGTGAAAGACCGCATCGCCCGGGCCATGATCGATGCCGCTGAGGCGGCCGGCCACATCAAGGACGACACGGTCATCATCGAGCCCACCAGCGGCAACACCGGCATTGGGCTGGCCTACGTGTGCGCGGCCCGCGGCTACAAGCTGATGGTCACCATGCCCGAGAGCATGTCGCTGGAACGGCGGCGGTTGCTCAAGGCTCTGGGGGCCGAACTTGTGCTGACGCCCGCCGACAAGGGCATGCCGGGTGCCGTGGCCAAGGCCCAGGAGCTGCTCGACCAGAATCCCAACTACTTCATGCCGCAGCAGTTTGCGAACCCGGCCAACCCCGAGATCCATCGCAAGACCACCGCCGAAGAGATTTGGCGGGATACCGACGGGGCAATCGACATTCTGGTGTGTGGCGTGGGCACCGGCGGTACGATCACCGGCGTGGGCGAGGTCATCAAGGCCCGCAAGCCCAGCTTGCACGTTGTGGCCGTGGAGCCGGCGTTCAGCCCGGTCATCACCCAGAAGAAGGCCGGGCAAGACCTCAAGCCCGGCAAGCACAAGATTCAGGGTATCGGCGCGGGGTTCATCCCCGGCGTGCTGAACGTCGACATCATTGACGAGGTGGTCACCGTCACCGACGACGACGCGATTCACACCGCCCGCAACCTGGCCAAGCAGGAAGGTCTGCTGTGCGGCATCTCCTGCGGGGCCGCGGCCTGGGCGGCCCTGGAATTGGCCCGTCGTCCCGAGCATGCCGGCAAGTGCATTGTCGTCGTGCTGCCCGACCTGGGCGAGCGGTACCTGTCGACCACCCTGTTCGAAGAGTGATCGCCCAAGGGGCCTGATCGCCAGGCCGCGGCTTGAGCCAACAGCGTGTGCGGGTGAGAATGGGTCTGTCGACCGATTCTCACCCGTTTTCTTTTGGGATGGACCAATGCGGAGCGTGTGCATGCTGCTGGCCGTGCTGGGGCTGGCCACCGGGGCCCAAGCCAGCGAGTTCAACGAGGTGCTCGATCTGGGCGACACCGCGCCCGGTTGGAAGGCCCTGCCCGGCGTGGACGGCAAGGAACTGGGCAGCGAGGCCTTCAAGCAGGCCCAGGTCTTGGTCGTGGTCTTTACATCGAACGGTTGCCCAGTGGCCGTGGACTACGAGGCTCGGCTGATCGCGCTGGCTAAGAAGCACGGCGACGATGTGGCCTTTGTGGCCATCAACGCCTCGCCCGGCCCCCGCGAACGGCTGTCGGCCCTGCAACAGCGGGCCGAGGAGCAAGGCTTCCCTTTCCCGTACCTCCGCGACGAGACCCAGGACGTGGCTCGGGCGTTTGGCGCCAGCGGCACGCCGCAGGCCTTTGTGTTGTCGGCCGATCGCAAGTTGCGGTACATGGGGGCGATTGACGACGCGGCCGATCCGGCCAAGGTCACCCAGCACTATCTCGACAACGCCATCACCGCGGTGCTGGCCGGCGAACAACCGCCCGTCGCCGAGACCTTTGCCCACGGCTGTCGCATCCGCTTTCTGCGACGCCGCGAGTAACCGCCGGGTCGCTGGATCGCAGGCCCTGGTCGGGCGGCATTTGGTTGTGCGGCGTTTGGCCGTGCCGCATCTGATCGGGCAACCAGGGGCGCGCACCCCGACCTGTTCCAACTGTTTGCAGGGGTCCGTCGAAAAGCATCGTCTCCCGTCTCTCAACCCCCAGGGTTCCTGCGATGAACGTCTCAAGGTGCTGGATTCACGTGCCTTGGAGTCGGGGCGGTTGGGCGGCGGGCTGTGTGCTCGTCGGGCTGAGCCTCGCCCTGGCCCCGTTGATGGTGGCCCAAGAGCCCGAGCCCATCGATTGGAATCGGGCCCGCGAACTCCACCTGCGCGATCGCGAGGGCGGGGAACTCTCGCCCGAGGAGCGCGCCTATCTGAATCGGGCGCGGAGCCTCCGTCGCGAACAGGCCCGAGCGGCGATGCCGATGTTCGACAGCAGTGGGCTCAAGCCGCTGGTCGATCTCGAGCCCGACGACCGGTACAAGGAGCAAACTGGCGGGCTGTACGGCGAGGGGCGGAACGAGCCTCCGCCGGCCCATCGCTTAGCCGCCGAGATGGCGGCCGCCCGCATTGAACCCTTGGATGCCGATGGCCAGCCCTCGGCCGAGGGCAAAATCGTCCTGATTTCCGTCGGCATGTCGAACACCACGCAGGAGTTCTCGGCCTTTCAGCGGCTGGCGGCTGACGACGCGGCGTTGCATCCCGCGGTCGTGCTGGTCGATGGGGCCCAAGGTGGCATGGATGCCGAAGCCTGGGCCCAGCCCGAGGCCGCCTTGCGACGTGGTCGGCCCAACCCCTGGGATACGCTCGCCCGCCGGATTGACCAGGCGGGCGTCACGCCGCGGCAGGTGCAGGCCGTGTGGCTCAAGCAGGCCCGCATCAACCCGGCCCTGTTGGGCGAGTTCCCCCGCCACGCCGAAGCCCTGTCGACCGACATGGAACGGATTGTCGATGAGCTGGCCAAGCGGTATCCCAACCTGCGGATCGTGTACCTGTCGAGTCGCATTTACGCTGGCTACGCCCGGGGGCCGCTCAACCCCGAGCCATACGCCTACGAGTCGGCCTTCGCCGTGCGGAGTGTGATCCAGCGGCAGATGGCCGGGGATCGGGCCGCCACGCCGGTGCTGCTCTGGGGGCCTTATCTGTGGACCGCCGGCGAGCGGGGACGGGCCAGCGACGGGCTGGTCTTCACTCCCGACGACCTGGCCCAGGATGGGACGCATCCCAGTCGACAGGGACGCGAGAAAGTCGCCCGGCAGCTACTTGCCTTTTTCAAGAGCGAAGCCACCAGCCGCGAGTGGTTCACAAAGCCCCAGTAGCCGGCGGGTCTCAGAAG
>JBJHDE010000526.1:3576-4261 GCA_050486385.1 Planctomycetales bacterium
GCGATTGAGCGTGGCCCCCAGTTCCCAGTCGAAGGCCCGGTTGCCGCAGCCGCGGCAGTTGGTGGTCGGCAGCACCAGGCCCACGGTGGCGTCGGTCAGGCCACTGCGGACTGTTGTGCCCATGGTGACGTTGAGCACATCCACGCGATTCGCCAGGTTGCCGATGGACAGCGTGACCTGTTCGCCCAAGACATCGAACAGGGTCGTCTCGCTGATGTCGGCATTGTTGAGCGTGCTGGTCCAGTGGACCTCAGCGAAGGTGGCGATCCCGTCGATCCAGCGGCTCTGGGCCGGGCAAGACGGCGGCAGGTAAATCCAGTACCCCGCCCCGACGTTCATTCGCAACAGAATCTGCTGCTTGAGGTCGCCCCCGACCGACTGGGCAATCGACGGGCTGCCGGTGATATCGCCAGTGATATCCAAAGCGCCGCTGAAGCTGTTCAGGGGAAAGTCCACCTGGCTGAACCCGTGAACAAACACCCGGGGCGAGGGTCGCCACAGTCCAGCAATGAAGGGCGAAAGATTGACTGTCTCGTTGCGGATTATGCCATTGACTCGCAGGTCGTCGATGGCAACGGTGCTCTCGACGCCCGAGCTATCGGTGTAGGGGAATGCGGGGTCATCCACGCGCACCCGGAAGTTCACATCGCTGGCCGTAGGGAAATTGAATCCCACTCCGCTGGAG
>JBJHDE010000527.1:0-1932 GCA_050486385.1 Planctomycetales bacterium
GCCAGGGCCTTCACATCGTCGAAGTTGGCGATGGCAAACTCGTTGTAAGCCTCCTGGGCCAACAGGATGTCGGTGTGTTCGAAGTACTGTTGGTAAAAGGCCAACTGCTCGACCGGGTCCTTGGGCAGCTTGGGAAGCTGCTCCAGGTAGGCCATGGAGTGCTTGGTCAACGGGTTGGGCACGCCCCAGGCGACATCGTCTTCGCCCAGCGGATGCGTGCGTTCTTCGATCTCACCGGTCGGGGCCTCGAAGCGGACTTCCTCCAGCCACTCGCGATCCATCCCCATGATGAGAAAGCGGTCCCCGGCCCGGGCGGCGCCCAGGTAGGGAATGGCCACGGTCTTGGGACCCTTGTACCGCTGTTCTCCCTTAATGAACGAGACGATGCGGAACTTGGGCTCGGGGAAATCCTCGTCCGACAGCAGACGGGTCTGCTCTTCGCCAGCCACGGCGGGAAAGGTCTCGATCACCGGCTCGGCAATGACCACCACATCGCTGGCGGCTACCTCGTCGCGAATAGTCGTCTTGGTCGGATCACAGAACGGACAGGCCAGGGCCACCGAACCGCCCAACGCCATCACCAAGACCGCGGCCAGGAGCAACCAGCCGGGGGGGTGGAATCGAGTTGGACGGGGAATTCCAGAACGCTTGGGGGTGAGGTGCTGCTGATTCACGGCACCTGCTCCTGGGTTGGTGTCGTCGATTGGGCGACCGCGGCGGAGCCTGACTGGCGGGGGCGACTCCCACTCCATGGAATGGCTTGTCGCTCCGCTCCACGCCTTCACGGCATCTTGACTATACCGCATAGTTCGCCCGGCCGGCAGCGCTGGTTTCTTGCTTGCCAATCGGATCGGGGGGGGCGCTGCTCTCTCGCGGGGCTTTCTACAGTTCCGTCGCGTCTTCGCCTACAATCGCGGACGGGTCGATCCGCAGGATTCCGCACAATCTCGAAGGCTTGCCGGTGTTTGGTTCACGCACGTTGATCTGGGAGAGTTTGGTCCATCATGCCCGGTTGAACGGGGCCGTGGGTCTGGGCGTGGCGGCCGGAACCGCGGTGCTGGTGGGGGCCTTGCTGGTGGGCGATTCGGTCCGGGCCAGCCTCCGCGGACTGGTCGAGGCCCGGCTGGGACCGGTCGACGCCGCCCTGGTGACCGATCGCTTCTTTGATGAAGGCTTCGCCGAGCGTGTCGCCCTGCCCGAGGGATTCGATCGGGCGTGGCCGGTGATTGTGCTCCGCGGCACGGTCGAGAAACCCGCCGACCCCAACGATCCCACCGCCCGGGGCGAGCGGGTCGGGCAGGTGCAGGTGTTTGGGGTGCCCGAGGAGTTTTTCGGTCTCGCGCCGAAACTTGAGGGCCAGCGGCTCGAGAGCGGCACGCTGATTGCCAACCAGACCCTGGCCGCGGCCCTGGATGCGAGCCCGGACGACGAACTCATTGTGCGGCTGCCGGCGATCTCGCAGATTCCTCGCGATAGTGCCTTGGCGTCCAAGACCGACACCGTGCGGAGTCTCCGCGGGCGATTGGCGGTCGATGCCACGGATCTCAGCCTGGCGGACTTCAGTCTCACGCCGCAGCAGCAGACCTCGCGGAACCTGTTTGTCCCGTTGATCGACTTGCAGCGGCAGATTGGCCAATACGATTCGGTGGCCCGGGCTGGGTCGATCAACGGGGTGCTGGTGACCGCCGCACACCCGCAAGGGGCCGAGGGGGCCGTGGCGCTCAACGCTGGGCTGTCACCCACGCTGGAAGATTACGGGCTGACCCTCGAAGTGGCCGAGGGGGGCTTTGTGAATCTCACCAGCAACCGGATGGTGATCGAAGCGCCCTTGGTGGCGGCCGTTGCCGAGCGGGTCCCGCCGTCGCGTTGGCAAGCCGTGATGACCTACCTGGCCAATACCATCGCGATTGGCGATGCCGAGATCCCTTACTC
>JBJHDE010000527.1:1942-4250 GCA_050486385.1 Planctomycetales bacterium
ACCGTGGCCGGTGTCGATGTCGTGGCCCAGCCGCCGTTGGGGCCTTTGCTGGACCAGCAGGGACAACCCTTGCCCGCTTTGGCCGATGACGAGATTGCCTTGAATGCCTGGGCGGCCGAGGATCTGGGGGCCGAGCTGGGCCAGACGGTGCGGATTGCCTACTTCGATCCGGAAAGCACGCATGGTCGGGTGATCGAGCGCGAGGCCAGCTTCCGGCTGGTGGCGATTCTGCCGCTGGAGGGCCTGGCCAACGACAAGCTCTGGACGCCCGAGTTCCCCGGCATCACCGATCGGCTGACCATCGGCACCTGGGATCCGCCCTTTCCGTTTGATGAGGATCGGGTGCGGGATCAGGACGAGACGTATTGGGATCGGTATGGTCCCACGCCCAAGGCGTTTGTCTCGCTGGCCACGGCCCAGCGGCTGTGGGGCAGCCGCTTTGGCGAAGTCACCAGCCTGCGGTTCGATCCCATGCCGCAGGGCAACGAGGCCGAAGCTGACGGCATTGAGCAGGGCGATGCCAATGAACAGGCTGACGCCATCGAGCAAGCCATCGCCGGTTTGCAGGCCGAGATCGTCGAGGCGATCGATCCGGCCGACTTGGGCATGCAGTTTCTGCCCATCAAGCACGAGCAACTGGTCGCCAGCAGTGGAGCAACGCCCTTCGATCTGCTGTTCTTTGGCTTCAGCATGTTCATCATCGGCGCCGCCGTGTTGTTGGTGGCCCTGCTGTTCAGCCTGAGTGTCGACGGTCGGGCGCGGCAGGTGGGCATCATGTTGGCCGCTGGTCTGAGTACTAGGCAGGTACGGCGATTGCTGACGGCCGAGGGACTGCTGGTCAGCCTGGTGGGCGGGGCGATCGGCGTGGCGGTGGGAATTGGCTATGCCTGGCTGATGCTGTGGGGCTTGCGAAGCCCCTTGCTGTGGCAGGCCGCCGTGGGCACGCCCGACCTGGCCCTGCATCTGGCCTGGGACAACGCCATCACGTTGGTCATTGGTTACGCCAGCGGGGTGCTCATCAGTTGGTTGGTGATTGCCGTCAGCACGCGGCGGATCCGGCGGGTGCGGGTGCCGCGATTGTTGGGAGGGCAAACGACCTCCGACGAGGTGTTGCTGGGGCATGGCGGCTTCTGGGCCCCGCTGATTGCCGTGGCGTGTCTGGTTGGCGCGGCGGCCCTGGTGCCGTTGGCCTTGCAATTGGACGCCATGGCCCAAGCCGGGGCGTTTTTTGGTTCGGGCACCTTGGTGCTGATGGCCCTGATGAGCCTGGTGTGGTGGACCCTGCGTCGGGCCGGGCGGCGTAGCGTCAAGCTGACGCACTTGGCCCTGGTGCGGCTGGCCTATCGCAATGCGGCACGGCACGCCGCCCGCAGCGTGCTGACGATTGGCTCGGTGGCGGCCGCCACGTTCTTGATTGTGGCGATCAGCGCCTTCCACATTGATCCGGGGCTGATGCGGATTGACCGCGACAGCGGCAATGGCGGGTTCGTGCTGATTGGCGAGAGCGACCAGCCGATCTACCGCGAGACCCGACTCGACGATTTCGCATCCGCCCGGCTGGCGGCCTTCGAGTGGAACCTGTCGGCCGAGCAGCTTGAGCTGCTTGAACAGGTCGACGTCCAGGCCCTGCGATTCCGACCGGGCGACGATTCGAGCTGCCTGAACCTCTATCAGACCGACTCGCCCTTGGTACTGGGGATGCCCGAGTCGTTCATCGAGCGTGGCGGTTGGGCCTTCAGTGGCAGCCTGGCCACATCGGACGAAGAGCGCGAGAACCCCTGGCGGCTGCTGCTGACCCGCGACGATCCCTCGGGCCCAGTGCCGGTGGTGCTGGATGCCGCGACGGCCCAGTATGGGCTCAAAGTTGGCCTGGGCACGGTGTTCGACATCCGCGACGGCGACGGTCGCCGGTTGCCAGTGCAGGTGGTCGCACTGTTGAGCAACAGCGTGCTGCAAGGCGGGGCGATGATGGGCGAGCCGGCCTTCCTGCGGCACTACCCGGCCCAGAGCGGCTACCAGCGGTTTCTGTTCGAGGCGCCCGAGGAGCACGCCGACGAGGTCGCCCAGATTTACCAGGAGATTTTCAGCGAAGAAGGGCTGGCCACCGAGCGCTCTCGCGAACGGCTGGCCGGTTACCTGGCGGTGCAGAACACCTATCTGGTGACGTTTCAGAGTCTGGGCGGATTGGGCCTGCTGCTGGGGACCTTTGGCGTGGGCGTGGTGCAGATGCGAAACGTGCTCGAACGCCGGGGCGAATTGGCCTTGCTGCGGGCGGCGGGCTTCTCGCGGAGCCGGCTGGCCTGGCTGG
>JBJHDE010000528.1:0-4241 GCA_050486385.1 Planctomycetales bacterium
ATTCTGGACACGGTGACGATCGAGCGCGAGCCGGCGATGGTCGCCCGGTAAGACGGGAAGGCATGGAGCGAGCATGCAAGCGAGCATCAACGAACTCAAAGAGCAGATGTGCGAGATCGGTCGGCGTATCTGGCTGCGTGGCTTCTGCGCCGGCAACGAGGGGAACCACTCGGTGCGGATCGACGCGAACCGCTTCCTCTGCACGCCCACCGGCATCAGCAAAGGCTTCCTCACGCCGGAGGACATCGTCGTGGTCAACGCCCAGGGCGAGCCGGTGGAGCCCAACGGCAACGGCCGGCAACGCTCCAGCGAGGTGCTCGTGCACCTGGCGATCTACAAGCAGCGGCCGGACATCGGCGCGGTGATTCACAGCCACCCCTCGCACGCCGTGGCCTTCTGCATCGCCGGCATGCCACTGCCCGAGGGCGTGCACCCGGAGGCGGAAGTCTTCCTGGGCAAGGTGCCCGTGGCCCCCTACGCCACGCCCGGCACGCAGAAGGTGGCCGACGGGGTTGTACCCTTTGTCGCGCATTCCAAGATTGTGATTCTGGCCAATCACGGCACGGTGAGCTTCGACGAGGATCTGGAGCGGGCCTTCTGGTGGACCGAGGTGCTGGATTCCTACTGCCGGGTGTTGATGCTGGCCCGGCAATTGGGACCGGTCGCCCGCTTCGACAATCAGGCGGCGCGTGAGTTGCTGGAGATTAAACAGGGTTGGGGCTTCGACGATCCGCGGCAGGCGCCGGGGCTCGAAGACTGCGACTTGTGCGGCAACGACGCTTTTCGGGCGAGTTGGTCGCAGGCGGGCTTGGCGCCCCGGGCGTTTGAACCGGCCCCGTCCAGCGGTCCTGGTTCGCCCCCGGTCCCCGAGACGGCCTCGGTTGACCTGGTCGAGCAAGTCACCCGCCAGGTGCTCAGGGCGTTGAGTGATTCATCCCAGGATTCATCGGATCGACGCTCGTGAGGCCACCGGGCGTCGCCGAGCCTATTGATACTTTGTTCACACTTTTTCGAGACGTGCGATTGTCATGAAAGTCAGCATTATTGGCGCCGGCGGTCTGGTGGGGTCGTGTGCGGGGTTCGCCCTGCAGGCCGACGGAGTGGCGCGGGAAATCGCGCTGTTGGACGTCAACGCCGAGGCCGCCCAGGGCCACGCCCTGGACCTGTTGCACGGCGCCCCGTTCTTGCACGACCAGGTGATCACCGCGGGCGGCTACGAGCACATTCCCGACAGCGACTGCGTGTGCATCACCGCCGGCCTGCGGCGGAAGCCCGACGAAAGCCGGCTGGATCTGATCAATCGCAATGTCGATTTGTTCGTGAAGATCCTGGACGACGTCAAACGGGCCGGGCTCAAGCAGGATGCGATCGTGTTTGTGGTCAGCAATCCCGTCGATGTGCTGACCTACCTGGCGGCCGAGCGGCTGGATCTGCCTGCGCGGCAGGTGTTGGGGCTGGGCACCATGCTGGATACCTCACGGCTGTGCGGACTCATCGCCCAGCGGCTCGGTCGGCCGCCCACGCAGGTGTCGGCATTGATCCTGGGCGAGCATGGCGACAGCATGCTGCCGGTGTGGAGTTCGGCCACGTTGGCGGGCCTGCCCTTGGAGCGTTATCCCGGCTGGACGCCGCAGGTGGGCAATGAACTGTTTGAGCGGACCAAGGGTTCCGGGGCCGAGGTGATTCGCTTGAAAGGCGGGGCGGGCTTTGCCGTGGGCGTGACTATCGCGCACGTGATCCGGGCCATGGCCTTGGACTCGCGGCGGGTGCTGCCGGTTTCCAGTGTGCAAAGCGGATGTTATGGCATTCATCAGGTCGCCCTGAGCGTGCCCACGGTCGTGGGGCGTGCCGGTGCGGTGGAGTGCCTGGAGCTTGACCTGTGGCCCAAGGAGGTGCAGGCCCTGCGACGCAGCGGCCACGTCCTGCGGCAGACCATCGACCAGGTGCTTGCACGGCTGGGCGGGGCTTGAGCGACCAGTCCGTTTTACAAACGGTTTTTTTCTTGACGATCTGTTGAACAATGCGGAAATCGTTGGACGAGAAACTCGCCGAGATTCACGCCGATCCTCACGGTTCGCGTCACTTTCTGCTGGCCGATGCCAAGGATGCCGACATGGCGTTTGGAATCGGCGCGCCGGGGCTCTCGCCCGAGCGGTCGAGTGGGCGGCTGCGGGTGCGAACCCTGGAAGAATACCGCGAGCAGATCCGCGCCGTCGTCCGGCAGGAGTTGGTCGACATCGTGCTGATGTCGGCCAGCACCAGCGCGCAGTTGACCCTCCGCGAGCGATTGTTCGACAATTCGCCGATCACGCCCGCCGGGCGGGCCAACGATGCCACCGATGTCTGGGCCGTGCGGCACACGGCGTACTTGAACGAACCGGCGCGGGCGTTTCGCACCGCGGCGGTGGACCATTTGCAATGCGGGCATCTCGATTGCACCAGCGAGGAGCGTTCCCGGGGTGTGGATCTGGCGCTGTACAGCGTGACGTTGAACAACTCGTTAGCGCTAGATCACGAGACACTCATCGAGTATCAGACGTTTCGTCACGAGGCCGAACGCAAAGGGCTGCGGCACTTTCTGGAAGTGTTCGATCCCAATCAACCGCAGGGCCTGGCACCGGAAGCGATCCCCGAGTTTGTGAACGACTGCGTCGCCCGCCTGCTGGCCGGAGTGGCCCCGGCCGGGCGACCGGTGTTTCTCAAGCTGGTGTATCACGGGCCCAAGGCCATGGAAGAGCTGGTCAGCTACGATCCGCATCTCATTGTGGGCATCCTGGGCGGTAGCGCCGGCACGACCTACGACGCCTTCAAGCTGCTGGCCGAGGCCAAGCGCTACGGCGGGCGGATCGCCCTGTTCGGTCGCAAGATCAACGCGGCGGAGAACCAACTCGCCTTCATCGAGTTTCTGCGGCTGATCGCCGACGATTTGATCACCCCGGAAGAGGCCGTCAAGGCTTATCACGCGGTGTTGGCCAAGCTGGGCCTTAAGCCGCATCGCTCGCTGGCCGATGACCTGACGTTGCAAACCGCCGTGATGAGTTACGCCCGCCGGTCGGTCCGGATTGCCTGAGGTCTCAGTTGTGCTCGGCCACGCGGCGGCGGGCGTCGTGGAGAAACGGCGAGAGTTCCTCGCGCTCGACCGCTGAGCAACGGTCGCAGTAGTGCGCCAGGTGGGCCAGGGCCAGATGGGGCTGCTCGGCCCGCAGGGCGATCAGGCCCAGGTCGCGACGTTCGCACAGCACGCTGGGCAGAAGGTTCGCCAGCCGCTTTTGCACCGGCAGGGCCGATCGCCAATCGCCCACGGCGACGTGCAGGGCCTTCAAGTTGCGCAGCAGCCGGGCGGTGATCTCGCGGATCGAGGCCGGATGCAGGGCCTCGGGCGGCAGAGGGTCTTCCATGCCCAGCAGTTGTTCGATGCGGCGGCGGCAATCGCGAAGATTGAGAATATCGCCAGCGTGAAACACATCGACAAACCAATCGCCCCCCTCGGCCGGACAACGCACCATGAAGTGGGCCGGTGCGTTCACGCCTTCGAGCGGTAGCCCGCAGGCTCGCCCCACGTGGGCGTACAGCAGACACAGGGTAATCGGGATGCCGGTCCGACGGGCCAGAACCTCGTGCAGGTAGCTGTTGCGCGGGTCGTAGTAGTCCTCTTCATTGCCGCCGAAGCCCTCTTCCTCGCAGAAGTAATCGCTCAACGCACGCAAGCGGACGTGAGTGTCAGCGTCGGCGGGCAGCCGGGCGAGTCGCTCGGCGGCGGTGCGGCACAGCCGTTCGACCTCTTGCTGACAGTCGGCCCAGTCCAGGGTGGGATCGGCGTCGGTGGCGAGTTCCAACATCAACCGGGGGAGGTCGATGTGAGCGCGACCACGACAGACCTTGTCAAATTCACTGGCGGGCTGGGGCGACTCGGTGGTCATAGGCGACACACGATCCATTCCTCATCCAGTTCGGCTCGGAAGTTGGCGGCGGGGCGGTTCAATGCGGATGGAGGTGGCGGCGGTTCGACCCAGAAACCCGCCAATCTGGCCCCCCTCGAAGCGGCGGTGCCCTGTCAACACCCGTTTCGCTTCCCCTATTCTAGTCCGTCGCGACAACCCCAACCGCTGGCGACCAGCGGGGCCGACACTGCGACACCGCGAGGGATGTGCGGGCGGTTTCCTCGGAACCGGGAGCTGCAACAATAGGGTGTCACAAGATCGGTGGCGTTGGCCGATCCATCGTTTTGGGCAATTCCCGGA
>JBJHDE010000529.1:0-4213 GCA_050486385.1 Planctomycetales bacterium
AGCCAAGCCTTGCCATAACCATACGCCAAGCCCAGTCCGACCGCCACCAGCGCGACGGGGATTGCTATTGCCAGAATGGGTTGCACCAGGTCGGCCTGTTCCCGTGTGAGAAGCCTCAGTCCGTCTGACTCAAACCGCCTTTCGTAGCGAAGTCAAGGGGACGACCTGCGGTTGGCCCAGCGCCCGCTCGACGGCCGTGGCCACTTGGGCGACGGCGAAGGAGTCCATGCAGTGCTTGCTATCACACCGTTTGAGGTAGCTGGATGCACAGGATACGTCGGTCGCCAGCACCGTGTGCTGCTCCCCCCGTGGACCCGCCCGCAGGGGGCTGGTGCAGGTGAACAGGCTGACGCAAGGGGTGCCGAGGGCGGCGGCCAGGTGCATGGGGCCGGTATCGCCGCTGAGCAGCACATCGGCCTGTTCCAGCACGGCCGCCAGGCTCAGCAGCGGGGTCTTGCCGCCCAGGTCCAAGGCCGTCACCCCGCCAGGCAGGCGACCCCGGACTTCGGCGGTGAGTGCCTCTTCACCCGGTCCGCCAATCAGCACAATGCTGGCCTTGTTTCTGAGGGCCAATTGCCCCAGCACCGCGGCGTACTTCTCGGCCGGCCACCGCTTGGTCTCCCATTGGGCTCCGGGCGCACACACCACCCAGGGGCGCGGCAGGCCGCAGCAGATGCTGCCCACCCATTGTCGATGGGTGTCGGTCAGCCCCAACTGGGCGGCAGGCGGATCGTCCGCGATACCCAACGCCCGGACCAGCAGCCAATAGCGGTCGAGGGCGGGCATGTCGAGCGTGGGCACGGGCACGCGATGGGTGTAGGCCAGCCAAGCGGCCTCGCGGGCGTTGGCCAGACCAATGCGAACTGGCGAGCCCGTGGCCAGGGTCATCAGGCCGCTTCGCAGTAGGCCCTGCAAGTCGATGGTCAGGTCGAACCGCCGTTGCCGGAGGGTCCGCCACAGCCGCCGTCCCGCCGACCACAGGCCGGTTCCTCGGAAGGACTTGCGATCAAACAGGATCACATCGTCCAGGTGCGGATGGCCCTCAAGCAGGCCCGCCAGACCGCTGGCAATGACCCAGGTGATCTCGGCGTCAGGCCACTTGCGTCGCAGGGCGGCCAAGACGGGCAGGGTCTGGACCACGTCGCCCAGGGCACTGGGCTTGATCAGGCAAATCCGCCGCGGTTGCAAACAGGCGAGGTCCGGCATCCCTGCCCTCCCACGTTGGGTGAGTCACCACGCACCGACCCCCAACGGGGCCGGCCGGGGGCATCCTAACCGCCGGGGCGGAACGCCGAAACGCCGGATTTCAGGCAGCCGCAAGCCAGCTCGGCCGCCGTTCAGGGTTCGAGCTGGATGTCGTAGCGATTCGAGCGGGCCTCAACGGTGTAGCGCAGGCCCGAGGTCTCGAAGCTGGCGTAGCGTTTGGGGATGTCGAGTTGGGGCGGGGCATCGGGGTCGGCGGTCTCGGCTTCCACCAGGCTGATGCGGTACTCGCCCAGCGGGGCTCCGTCGGCGGCTTGCAGGGTGCCCAGTCGGTAATTGCCGTCGGCGTCGGTGATGGCCAGGGCACTCAAGGGCGGGTCGATGCGTTGCCAGGTCAATTGGACGCCAGCCAAGGGAGCGCCACTGGCGTCGGTGACGCGACCCTCTACGGGATAGGTCGCAAACTTGCCGCTGCAACCGGCCAGCAGCACCAACCACACCCCACAGGCCCACGGGGCCAGGGCCCAACATCGCGAATATCGGCTGGCGGCAGCATCACGGGTCGTCACGGGACGGGAACTCCTGGGCCGTTTGATGGGAATGGGATTGTCGGGCTCGGTTGGTGCAGCCGGGGTCGGTTCGATCAGAACTCGTTGAGCGCGACCGCTTCTCCGCCAGCCCGGGTGACCAACTGACCGGCGATGGTGGCATCCAGTTCGAAGGTGAGCGTGCGGACGCTGTTATCGCAGAACACGAAATTGCAGACGCCGGTGTGGTCGCTGCCAAAGCCAAATTGATCGCGCTGGCGGACCATCGGGCGATTGGGCCCCAGCAAGGTGCCGTTGTTGCAGTCGCCGTTGTAGGCCCCACAGCTTCGGGCCCGTGCGTAGCTGACTTCGCCAGCCAGCAACGTATTGCTAGCGCCATCCAGAATCGAGGCAAACCGCGTTCGCGATCGCCAACCCGTCAGCTTGCGCGGGTAGCTCGGAAAGCCGTTGTGGTCGCCGTAGATCAGGACGCCATCTTGTTTGGCGTTATCCGTCGCGTTGCTGCCTTTCGAATCCGTGCCGGTGGTGGCCGCGTAATCGCTGATGGCCCCGCGGTAGACTTGCGATTGGCTGTGCCCGTGCAGTGTGTCGGACCGTTCTTCGATATAGGGCAACTCGTGCGCCCGCGAAGGGCACAGCATGATGGGCACTTGCGTAATGCGGCATTGGTCGGGCTGATCGTAGTAGCAGCCCACGGCCGGGTCCCACAGATCGTGGACCGCCTGCTGTTCCAAATGCGGCAGAATCTGAAACAGCCAGGTGGGGTGATGCTCGCAGGTGCGGCTACTGGGAAAGCGTTCGTTGTTTCCGGTGGCAAAGTTTTGCACCGCCAGCCCCAACTGGCGAAGCTGGTTGGCACACTCCATCTGCCGTGTGGTCTCGCGGACCCGGTTGACCGCGGGCAGCAGCAACGCCATGAGGATTCCGATGATGGTGATGACCACCAACAGCTCAATCAACGTGAAACCAGCAGCCGAAGTCGTCCGCATCACGAAGCCCCTGCACGGAAAATCGAGTTGGCCAGGTGGGGCGCGATTCCGACAGCCTCCGCATGGCCCCTTTCCAACCAACCCCTCCACGTTACCGGCTCGGAATGGGGCAAGCAAGCGAGTTGCCCCGCCAATCTTGGGAGGATTCGCACGCCGCCCGCCAACGCCGGATGGGTCGTACTTGGGGGCTCAACGCGACACGGCCGAGACCACTTCGGGAGATGAGGTCTCGGCCGTGCCGAACGCGCTGGTTGTGGCAGACTTGGACGTCCGGGCGCGGGCTCAGAAGTCGGCTTCGCCCACGTCGTCGCCGTACAGGGGCAGGTGCCGGTAGTAAACCTCGAGGGTCATGATGCTCATCGAGGTTTCGTACAGCCGGCCACCCTTCTCGTGGACGTGGCCACGGCCAGCCGGGGTCCAACTGCCTTGCTCTTCAAACGGGGTGCCCCGCTTGACCTGGGTCTTGACCAAGTGCTCTCGCATCACGCGGTTCCACTTGTCCCACTCTTCGCCGCCGTAGTGACGCATCACTTGGGTGGCGTAGTAGTTGTAATACATGTTGGTCTTGCTCGGCCCCTGCTTGCTCATCCACTCGACACCGCGTTGCAGGGCGGGCTCGTCCTTCTTCCAACCCAGGTACATGCGGCACAACAGGCCAATCGCCGTAGTGGCCGGACCGCGACCGGGCGAGCTGTAGCCGTAGAACGCGCCGCTGTCTTGCTGCACGGCGTTCAAAAAGTTGATGGCCCCGGCAATGGTCTTCTTGTCGACTTGCAGGTAGGCCAGGTGACCGCTCTTGAGCGCCATCAACTGCCAGCCCACTACGCTGGTGTCGCCCGGCTGACCCGGGCTGTAGCGCCAACCGCCACCGACCTTGTCCTGGGCGTAGGTGATGTAATTCAGCGAAGCCTGGGCATGCGGCATGATGCTGCGATCCTGCGTCAAGGCGTAGGCCTCGCACAGCACAATCGCGGCCAAACCGTGGCTGTACAGATTGCCACCACCCCGCAGGTCGCCGCCGTTCTGGCTGACCTTGATCTGCGAGCCCAAGAAGTACAGGCCCTTCTGGACCACCTGCTTGTAGTCGCCTTCCTTGTGCGTTTGGCCCGCACCCAGGAACGGCAGCAGCGCCATGGCCGCGGCACCCGTGCGGCTCTTTTCCTTACCGGGATTGTTGACCGGACCCTTATGACGCTGGGCCTTGCCATGGTCAAAGTCCCAGCCACCATCGGCCATCTGGTGGGCGGCCAGCCACTTCAAGCCCAGGGCCACGGCGTCTTCGCTCTCGGGCGTGCCACCGTACTTGGCCACCATGGCCGCACGGCTGGCGGCACCACGACCATCCAGGCCTTTGCCCGTGGTGTTGCCCTTTTCGTTGAGCATGTTCGGATCGGCGTGGATGTCGCTGATGTCCGCCATTTCCAAGGCCAACGTCGGGGCCGGATCGTCGAGGATATCGACGTTCTCCAAGAT
>JBJHDE010000530.1:0-4212 GCA_050486385.1 Planctomycetales bacterium
GAACCGATACCATCGACATTTCGATCGACAGTGTCGCCAGCGACGACAACGAAGCCGCTGGTGGTCTGTTCGCGCTGGCCGGCATGGATGTTTCCAACGCCAGCCTGTACGACGGCGGCACCGCGATGATTGAAGCGGTGCTGATGAGCATCAATCACACCCGACGCAGCGGGCGAGTCGTGGTGGCCGAGAGCGTGCATCCCGAGTATCGCCAGGTGCTGGCCACGTATCTCAAGCACCTGGATCCCGAAGTCGTAACCGTCGGCACGCCCGCCGGGGCGATCGATATCGAACAGCTTGCCGCCCAGGTGGACGAGCAAACCGCCTGCGTGGTGGTGCAGCACCCCAACTTTTTCGGATCGTTGGAGGATGTCGAGGCCCTGGCCGAGGTGGCTCACGCCGCCGGCGCCCTGTTTGTGGTGGTCGTCGATCCGGTCAGCCTCGGCCTGCTCAAGCGACCCGGCAGTTACGGGGCCGACATCGTGGTGGCCGAAGGCCAATCGCTGGGCAATCCGCTCTCGTTCGGCGGGCCGTATCTGGGCATCATGGCCTGTCGCGAGGACCTGATGCGACGGCTGCCGGGGCGGATTGTCGGCGAAACCACCGACCGCGGCGGTCAGCGCTGCTGGGTGCTGACCCTGCAGACCCGCGAGCAGCACATCCGTCGCGAGCGGGCCACCAGCAACATCTGCACCAACCAGGGCCTGCTGGCCTTGCGATCGACCATTCATCTGGCGTTGCTCGGTCCTCAGGGCCTGGGCGAGGTCGCGGGGCTCAGCTTGCAGAAGGCCCATTACGCCGCCGAGCAACTTGCCGAAATCGCCGGCATGCCGCTGGCCTTCGATCGGCCATTCTTCAAGGAATTCGTCGTGCGGGTCCCCGGGTCCCGGGCCGAGCGCGTGCTCGACGAGTTGGCCCAGCAAGGCATCCTGGGCGGGTTGCCGCTGGCAACCTGGTATCCCGAGCTGGAAGACTGCGTGCTGGTGGCCGTCACCGAGAAGCGAACCCGCGACGAGATCGATCAACTGTCGGCCGCCTGGGCCCAGAGCCTGCGGCACGAGACGGTGGCCAGCGGTTAGCCATCGCCGGACCGCTGAATTGGTTCACACAGTCCCCCAGCCGTTCACTCCGCGCCCTGCTCCACCGATTTGGAACCACCGCCCATGCGGAATCGCGTGCATACCCAACTGCTGTTTGACCTGGCCCGACCCGGTGTTCGCGGTGTGACGTTTCCCGCTTGCGATGTGCCCGAACGCCCCATCGCCGAGTTGATTCCCGCGGAGTTTCTGGCCGACGAACCGCCGCCGATGCCCGAGGTCGGCGAGCCCGACGTCGTGCGGCACTTTACGAACCTGTCGACTCAGAACATGTCGGTCGATACGCATTTCTATCCGTTGGGCAGTTGTACCATGAAGTACAACCCCAAACGGAACGAGCGGCTGGCCAGTCTGCCCGGCTTCTTGGATGTGCATCCCCTGCAAAGCGATCACACCATCCAGGGATTGTTAGAAGCCCTGCATCAGCTTCAAGCCATGCTGGGCGAAATCGCCGGCCTGCCGGGCGTCAGCCTGCATCCTGCGGCCGGGGCCCATGGCGAGTTGGCCGCGCTGCTGGTCGCCCGCGGCTACTACGAAGACATCGGCCAGACGCAACGCACCAAAGTGCTGATCCCCGACAGTGCCCACGGGACGAACCCGGCCAGTGCCGCCCTGGCGGGCTTTCAAACCGTGACGTTGAAAAGCACGCCCGCCGGCGCAGTCGATATCGACGATTTGGCCCGGAAGCTGGACGAGACGTCGGCGGTGTTCATGATCACCAATCCCAGCACAATGGGATTGTTTGAACCGCAGATCCGCGCCATCGCCGATTTGGTTCACGAGGCCGGCGGTTTGATTTATCTGGACGGCGCGAATATGAACGCCATTCTGGGCATCGCCCGACCTGGCGACTTTGGCGCCGACATGATGCACTACAACCTGCACAAGACCTTCAGTGGTCCGCACGGGGGCGGTGGACCCGGATCGGGGCCGATTGCGGTTCGCGACTTTCTGGCGCCCTTCTTGCCTGGGCCAGTGGTCGAGCACCGCGGTGGCCGCTTTGTTTTGCAACGCCCAGCCAAGAGCATCGGGCGGATGCGGAGCTTCTTCGGCAACGTGGGCGTGTTGCTGCGGGCCTACGCTTACACCCTGACCCACGGTCCCGATGGCCTGCGGCGGGTCTCCGAGCACGCAGTCCTCAACGCGAATTATCTCCGTGAGCAGATCAAGCCGTTCCTGCCGGTGCCGCATGGCACCCGCTGCATGCACGAGTTTGTCGCTTCGGCCCAGAAGCTCAAGCAGTCGCGGGGCCTCTCGGCCATGGACCTGGCCAAGGGGCTGTTGGACGAGGGCTTTCATGCCCCGACGGTCTACTTTCCTTTGATCGTGCCCGAAGCCCTGATGATCGAGCCCACCGAGACCGAAAGCAAACAGACGCTCGATGCGTTTGTGGACGCCTTGCGCCGACTGGTGACCGAGGGCCAGGCCGACACGCTGCATGCGGCCCCACACGGCACGCCCATCAGCCGACCCGACGAAGTCCGCGCCGCCCGCCAGCCCCGCGTGGTCTGGGACGCCGCCACGACGGACACGCCCGGATGATCGCCGCGCGCCTGGTTCCTGACTCCGCCGAGAGTGGGCCGTTGAACATGG
The DNA here is from genome assembly GCA_050486385.1 of Planctomycetales bacterium. Lineage (GTDB taxonomy): Bacteria > Planctomycetota > Planctomycetia > Pirellulales > Pb10988 > JBJHDE01. The sequence continues at coordinate 2,691 of JBJHDE010000530.1, forward strand.
CCCTGGATGCCGTGCTGTTGGCCTGGGCCGAGGCGTCCGGCCAACCCGTGGTGCGGGTGTATGGTTGGGCCGAGCCCACGACCAGCCTGGGCTATTTCCAGCCCTTGGCCGATCGCCAGTCGCATCCGCCCAGCCAGCCCACGGCCGTGGTGCGGCGCGAGACCGGTGGCGGGGCGATTGTGCATCACCACGATTTGACCTACAGCCTGGCCGTGCCCAAGGGCCTGTGGTCGGCCTTGCCGCCCGCCGAGCTGTACTGCCGCGTGCATGGGACGCTCCGCGATACGCTGGCCGAGCAATGCGGTCTGGCGGCCGAATTGTGTCGCTGCGGCACCGCCGATGGCCCGGCCGCCCCGTTCCTGTGCTTTCAGCGGCGGGCGTCCGGCGACCTGTTGGTCGGCGAAGCCAAAATCGCCGGAAGCGCCCAACGTCGACCCCGCACGGCGGTGCTGCAACACGGCAGCCTGCTCGTCGCCCGTTCGCCCCATGCCCCCGAACTGCCGGGCGTAGTCGATTTGACCCCAGCGGGCCATCGGCCCTGGGATCGGGCCGCCTTCATCGATGCCTGGTTGGCCCGTCTGGCCGTTGCCCTGGGCTTGGACTTTCAGCCCCAACCCCTGACCCCCGCCGAGCACGCCGCCGCCGCCGTCATCGCCAGCGAGCGGTTCGCCCACGCCGACTGGACCGCACGACGCTAGCCGCGTGCGTCCCGGGCGATTCCTACGCGCCGGGTGCCGATGCTTCACCAAGAAGTGTGCCACGGCTTGCTCGCAAGCCGTGTAGTAGGCCGATCGACGTTGAGCGGTCGAGTCGAAGCGGAACCATTTCAGGCAACGTGAACCGTTTCCCACACTGCTTGCCAGAAAGCAAGCAGTGGCACACCCGCGATCTTCGCGGTTCACGGTGTTAGTTGTTCTGAGTCTCCCGGTGCCTCTTGGCTTGTTCGTGAACTTTTGGGGGCAACGTTCAGCTTCTCAATGATGAGCGGTTTCGCAAAATACACGAGGTGTCCCAAATCGCGATCGTCTTCTGGCACCCCCAGTTCCACAAGAATCTCTTCGATTCTCTCGGCTTTCTCCCAGGCGATTTCAGGCGAACGCTCTGAGCCAAGCACCTCACGATATGGCTCGAGAGACTTGGGCTGCGCTCGAGCATTCTCGAAACTGCATACCTCGGGAAACATGAAGCACAGCAGCACGACTTGGTGGGTCCGCAGAAGATTGTCCGGACTCGTCAATCCCTCCAGGACGCGAATTCGCAACTGCTCATCATCAATCAAGTCACCAAGATCTCGTGGGTTATGGAAAACGCTAGACCGCCAATATTGGGAATCGGGACGAAAGATCCAGTATGGCGGGGCTGGTCCTAAGGTTTCGGTCAAGTAGACTTCCGCATCCCTGAAAACCTTCCTGTGGTGCATCAAGGGCTCGAACACCACAATGTTTCGACCACGTCGCAAATCGTATTTCCAGGCGACGTGGGACGGGTAGGTTGTCACGCCCAACAGCAGCAGTGCTAAGAG
>JBJHDE010000531.1:0-1662 GCA_050486385.1 Planctomycetales bacterium
TATCGCCAGAACAGGAGTCGCGCGTGCGACGCATCCTCAATGAAGAACCCCTGGGCCTGGAAGATGGGCCCGAGGCCCGGCGGCTGTTGCGGGTAGTCCACCTGTTGCAATTGGTCGGCGACGACGTAGCCCGCGACCTGCTGGAGTGGATTGCCGCCGACGTGCCCTCGACGCAGGTGACCAACCAAGCGCATGATGCCCTGAAATGGCTGCGGCGAACCGCCAGCCGGTAGCTGGAGCCCCGCGGGCGTTGTCGGCAAGTGCTGGGGTATCGGCTCAAGCCCCCAAGCAGGCCGCGGCCCCCTGGGCCCATTCCCTTCAGGCATCAGACCATGTTCGATGGATTCTTGGGCACCCGAGCCAGCTTGGTATTCGACCTGCTGGTGGTGGCCTTGGCCGGCGTGTTGGCCGCGTTGGTCGGGTCGATTCTGTTGGCTCGGTGGGGCAAGTACCGTGCGCATCGGACGGCCCAGACCTCGATTGCCGCGATTCTGCTGGTCAGCGTGGTGGCCTTCGAAGCCGATTTGTGGCTCACCCGCGGCACGCCACGCGATTGGCGGCTCCTGGCCAGTGAGTCGAGCCTGTACGAAACCTGGGTCTACCCGATGTTGGGCCTGCACCTGGTGTTTGCGATCGTCACGCCGGTGCTGTGGGCGGTCGTGTTGATTCAGGCCTGGCGCAAGTTTCCGCGACCTCCGGCCCCGGCTGCCCATAGCCGCCGGCATCGGTTGTGGGGCTACGTGGCGGCGGTCGCCTTGCTGCTGACCACGCTGACCGGCTGGGCCTTTTATGTGGTGGCGTTTGTCGTTTAAGTCCCGCTGGGCCGAGGTTGAGCGAATGGCCCAGGCCCGGCGGGTTGACCGCCCGGGGCCGGCGACGATAATCCAGCCTCGTGCCTGGACGACGCACCGGGACTCTGACCTCGCTCACAACGGACGTGTGACGCCGTTTCCCATGGACACTGAGGGTTCGCAAGCCCCGCCGGATTGGCGGAGCCTGTTCGAGGCCGAAGACGCTCGGTTCCTGTCGGCCGTGCGGCAAGAGGCTTCGTACCCGCCCTTGACCGACGAATCGCAGACCCGCGCGCTGGCCGAATTCGCCAGCCGCTGGGCCGGCGACCCCCGTCCCTGGGCCCGCGAGCAACTCGACGCCTACCTGCTGCAGCCCTTCGATCGCCCCGGCCACGAAGGGCTGGTCAAGCGATTGTTCAAACACTTGGAACAAGCCGGCGATCAAGCGGCGATGGCCGTGTTTCTGGTGGCCTTCGATCGGCTGATCGACCAACGCAAAATCGAGTGGCTGGCCTACAACGCCGAGACCGATCAGCTTGTCACCCGCCGCCTGCTCAAGACCGATGCCCGTCGGCTGTGGCCTGTGACTTATGGAGCCTGGCACAATGCCGGGCGGTTGTTCTCGCTGGCGACTCGGCACTATTTGCGGCGTCGGGTGTGGCGGTTCTTTCGTCGCCTGGCCCACCAACGGCCTGAACACTACACCCCCGCCGTGGCCGCCGCTCTGGTCCGCTACACCGATGACGATCTGGCCGACGGCGTAAAACTGCTGACCCGCTGGTCGCTGACACACATCCTGTTTGGCAAAAGTCCACGGTTGACCCCCACCCGGCGGTACATCCAGGTTGTCGCCGGCCAGACGCTGGCCGAT
>JBJHDE010000531.1:1672-4204 GCA_050486385.1 Planctomycetales bacterium
TGGTGCGACGCTGGAGCCTGCAGGTTCTGAAATCGCACCATGCCCAGCGATTGACGCAACTGCCGCTCGACAAGCTGTTGGGATGGTTGGGGCATCGCGACGAAGTCGTGCGACGCTTTGCCCTGGGCCAATTGGCCAGCCGCCCCGATATCAACACATTGGAGGTCGGCTACTGGCTGGGCCTGCTGGATACGGTGGCCAGCGAGCTGCTGGAAGACCTGTGCCCATTGATGGCCCAGTTTGTGCCCGCCGAACGGCTGGGCGTGCCCGAGTGCCTGCGTCTGGCCTGTCATCCGGCCACCCCGGTCGCCCGCATGGGTTGGGCTTTGCTGCAAAAGCTGCCCTGGGGACCCGAGCAGGCTCCGCAACTGGTCCGCTTGGCTGGCGCCCGCTGTCGTGCGGTGGCCGGCGAGCTGACGCATTGGGCCTTGAAGCACTTTACAGATGCCGCGAGCTACCAGGTCGAGAGTGTCTCGCCGTTCTTTGACAGTTTGCAGCCAGAAGTGCGGCAGGCGGCATGGGCCTGGTTGCCAACCTCCAAGCCGGCCCAGGCCGATCCGGTGTTGTTCAGCCGTCTGGCCGAGTCGCCCCACGACGACATTCGGCTGCCGCTGGTCGCTTGGCTCGAGCGACAACCGCGGGCCATCGGGGATCAGCGGTCCGAGGCCCTGTGGTGCGGTGTGCTATTGAATGTCTCGCGGGGTTCCAAGCAAAAGCCGGCGGCGCTGCGGCAACTGGCACAGTCAATCGCCCGCGATCCCGCGGACAGGGCGGCTCGGTTGCTGCCGGTGTTGGCCGTGGCGGTCCGCAGCATTCGGGATCCGGAAGCGGCGGTAGCACTGAGCGAGGTCGTGCGTCTGGTGACCGAGCGTCCCGAGTTGGAAGCCGCCGTGGCGGAATGTCTGCCGGAATTGGACTTGAGCCCATCGCCCGATGCGGAGGCCGCCGGATGCAAGTGAAACTGGTCTATCAGGGGCGAAGTCAGCTTGTCGAGCCCAGCGGCGGAGGCAGCCGCATTCTGGGGCTGGCGCCCAATCTCGCGCGGTCGAGTGTGGCCTTCGACGCCGGAGTGGTCGATCCGGTCCGCTTCCGCGAAGGGCTGAGCACGCTGCACGCGGTGGTCGTCAGCGACCTGGCCTATCATCCCAAGGATCGCTCGGCCTACTTTGCCTGGCGCGAGGATCAGCGCAAGCAGCAGCTTGCCCTGCAGGCCCGGCTGTTGCACCAGATGCAGGCGGAAGCCAAGGCCCGCGCGGGCACGATCGAGCCAGAATTCGAAGGCCACTATCGAACGTTGCGAGGGCGATACTGGCGGGCCCGCGATTTGTATACCGCGGCCCTGGCGGTCACGGCTCCGGATTTGTGGCGGCAACTCGTGCCGTTGGACCCCGTGGTCACGGTGGCCGACGACGTGGTGTTTTTTGAAGCCTTCTCGCGGGATGAATCGAGTTACGGCTGCCTGACGTTTGAACGCGCGACCAGCTTTCAGGGCGGCGATCTGCAAACCGGCACCACCAACGTCGATTACTCGCAGGACCTTTACAATGCCGTCCAGTTGTTAAGAAGCTATCGCACCACGCGGTTCAAGGTCGATCCCCAGGGAATCGGCCTCAGCACCGACGAGGCCAGCTACCGCGAAGAGAAAATCGACCTGCCGCCCAGTTGGCTGCAAGGCTTTTTGCAAACCCAAGCCGCGATGACCCTGCCGATGATCACGCTGCGGTTGCCTCGCGGGGTGGTCTATTCACTGCTGGCATTCTTAAAACGCAACAAGGCCCGTCACAGTCCCCGGGCGATTCGGTTTGAACTCATCGAAGGGCAACCCATCCGCGTGGTGCTGGAGCCCTGGGAAACCGAGATCGTGGCCCATGGCACCCGCTACACGGGGCCCGAGGTGGAACCGATTCGCATTTGGGGGCGTCAGCGGTTGCTGGTGCTGGAGCGGATGCTGCCCTGGGCCGAGGACTTCGAGGTTGGCCTGGTGGGCAGCGGCCTGCCGAGTTTCTGGGTGGCCCGCGCCGGGGCGATGCGGTTTGTGCTGGGCCTGTCGGGTTGGACGGCCAACGACTGGACCCGCTCGACGGCGCTCGATCTGCTGGCCCCACCGGCCAACCCTTCGGCGGCCGAGCAATCCGCCGTGGCCGAGTTGCTTGCCGCCCAGGGCCAGGGTTCGGTCGACGGCCTGAGTCAACAATCCACCCTGCCAGCCGCGACGGTTTCGGCCGTGCTCAACCACTTGGCGCGGCAAGGGCAGGTCATCTACGATCTGGCCGCCGCGACCTTCCTCTCCTCGGTGATGAACCGCGCACGTGCGTCCAGAGCGCCGCGGAAGATCCCCGGGAAGGCCAGGACGTTGTTGATCTGGTTGGGGTAGTCGCTGCGCCCGGTGGCCACGATCGCGGCGTACTCCCCTGCCCCGACGGGATCCACCTCGGGATCAGGGTTGGCCATCGCGAACACGATCGGGTCATCTGCCATCACGGCCAGGTCGGACGGCTCGATCACGTTCGGGCCCGATACGCCGATGAAGAC
>JBJHDE010000532.1:0-4188 GCA_050486385.1 Planctomycetales bacterium
GTCGGGGACCTTTTGGCGATTGTGCATCATCATGACCTGCACCGGATTGGCGTGGTCATACGGCACATCGCCGGTGAGCATCTCGTACATGCAGATGCCCAACGAGTACAAGTCGCTGGCTGGGGTCAGGGCCTCGCCGCGGCACTGCTCGGGACTCATGTACACCGGCGTACCCACCAAGCCGCCACGAATGGTCAGCTTGGTGGTTTCTTTGAGGCTGCCGGGATTTTCGCCGCCTACGATTTTTGCAATGCCGTAGTCAAACACCTTGACGTGATCGGTGCCCGTGGACGAACGGCACAGGAAGATGTTGGGCGGCTTCAGGTCGCGATGGACAATGCCCAACCCGTGGGCCTCGGTCAGGCTATTGAGCACCTGCCGGGCGATCTCGACCACGCGTTCGGGTTCGAGCGGCCCTTCCTCGGCCAACAGCTCATCCAGCGGTTGGCCTTCGAGGTACTCCATCACGATGTACAGATCGCCCTCGAGGGTCTCTCCGTACTCGACGATCTGGACGGCGTTCTCGCTCTTGAGGTGGCTGGCCAGCTTGGCCTCGCGGGTGAAGCGATGCCGCATCTCGGCATCGTCCCGCATCCACGGCAACAGAACTTTGATGGCTAACGGTCCGCCGCCAGCTTCGGCTCGGGCTCGGTAGACTGCTCCGAAAGAGCCCCGACCGACCTCTCGCTCGATGACGTATTTGCCCTGAAATAATTCGCCAAGTTTCAGGCCCTCACTCATCGATGGCGTCCTTCGTCTCGCCCGAGAGGAAACGCAAGGGTAGTGAACCCGAGCGATTGTACCACGAGCCCTGGTCACTGCGACAGGGGCAAGCGGAGCCTACCTCCAAATAACGGTCTGCCGGGTCCTCGGCAAGGTGAGCATCCCGGCATGACCATCGCCCTAGAATAGATGCCCAATGCCTGGGAACCAACAGGACGAGGCCCAGCCCCCAAGCAAACCGAGGGCATTTCGTCGACCCCAAGGGCATGTTGCCCCAACTGTGAGGGATTTCCCACACCGCTTAGATGCGATCAAGCCGGTGGCTGAGCGACCCGCGGGCGGGGCGAGCACACTCGCTACAGACGCCGTAGATGATCAGCCGGTGTCCCGTGGCCCGAAACTGGTGGGCCCGGGCCACCGCTTCGCGGAGCTGTTTGATCTCGTCGCTGTGGAACTCAATGAGTTTCTTGCAACGCTCGCAGTAGAGATGATCGTGCTGGGGGTAGCCGTAGTCGTGCTCGTAGACCGCACGCCCGTTGAGCGACATCTTCCGCAGTAGCCCGGCCTCCACCAAGACCTCGAGGCTCCGGTAGACGGTTGGGCGGCTGACGGGCACATCGCTTTGTGCCTGAAGTCGGACCAGCAACTCGTCGGCGTCGAAGTGCTCGTGACGGCTGAAAATCTCGTCTACGATCGCCCGACGCTCTCGGGTGACGCGCATATTGCGGCTTTGGAGGAACTCTTCGAAGCGTTCCTGCGGCGACAGCGAGACGCTGACTTCTTCCAACTCGAACGACTGATCCTTCACGGTCTTCCTGCAGGCTCTGGCTAGTTCAAGTCGGCCACCAAGCCGCTCGAAGTGGCTGGCTCAATCAACACCCTTCGATCGGGCTCCAAGATACCGTTCCAGAAGCCGCAATTCACGATGTTTGATCACCCAAAACTGTCCGGCCAAGTCTATCGTCCCGACACCGCCCCGGCAAGCAGGCTCCGTCTCGTTGGGTGGGGGGCGCCTGTTCAGTCCGCATCGCTTGTCTCGGCTTGGCTGGCTGACGCCTGGGACCGTCGGGCCTGCTTGAGTGCCGGATGCCAGGCCGCCACGGCGATCTCTTGCCGGTGGTGTTGCATTTGCCGGGCGAACACCGGTCCAAAGCCCCAACTCCGGACCCGATCCAGGTACTGATCCACGTGTTCGGCCAGTTCCGGACGCCCCAGCTTGAGGGTCAAGATCATCCCCCGCACGCGGATGTCGGGTAGGGTGACAATCGCCTCGGCGGCATCCAGGGTGTACTCGGGGGCGACGTTCATGTCGGCCATTAGCCAGCGGCACTTGCGGTAATCCTTCCGGGGCACCGCCGGGGTGCGACGCTGAATATGCACAAAGTCGGGATGGGCCAGCACATCGCGATGCATGGTGGCCGGGTCGATGCCCGTGACGTGCAGGCCCCGATCCAACAGGGCTTGGGCCGCCCCACCGGGGCTGCTGCCCAGTTCGAAGGCCTGTTCGCCGCGCTGCACCGGCAGTCGCGACCACCGCAGGGCCTGGTCCATTTTCAGGTAGGCCCGACTCACCGCGTGCGGGGGCAATTTTTGGGTGCTCATCCCGCCCGGCCAAGGCAAATGAGCCCGGCTGTGGCGATGATAGCCAACGAACCACAGCTCAGGGTCCACCAGCACGACGTCCAGTACCCACTGGCCGACAAGGGGCTCCACGCCCGCTTGCGGAGCCAACGGCTCGCCGGCGGCCTGGGCCTGGGCGACCAGGGCGGCGTGAATGTGTTGGCATTCCACGGCCCAGGCCCATTCGTCATCGCCCGCTCGGGACCAGGTGAGCCGCGGAAACACGTCGAGCCGGTCGAGGGTGACACCGGCCTCGCGAAAGACCTGGGCGGTTTGCCAGACACCGGCGGTCCGCGCGGCGAGGTCGGGCCCCTCGACCCGCCCCAACGAAAAACCCCAGCTTCGTGCGAACACCACGCCCGGATCGAAATCCACCGGCAGGGCGTGGCCCTCGGCGAGCTTAAAGGTGACGAACCCCGGCCGCGAGAACGCCGGCCGCATGTGGGGCCACAGCCGGGCCATCTCCCCTTTGAGCAGGGCTTCGGAGCCCCGCTGGCACGTGGTAAACAGAAACTCCGGCACGGGCAAACCAGAGGACATTCGGGCGGCGGGTGGCATAGGGACTTCCGGCGAGCGTGTGGAAGCCCCATCATACGCCCTCGGCGGTTTCTTGGGCATGGGCTGCTCCAGCCGCCGGGCGTGTTCCTCGCTCTGTTCCTATCGTCGCACACCCCCGCGGCTGACCGCCATGACACCGTCGACCCGCGTGCTTGAGGAAACCCAATTCTCCCAGTGGCCGCGATTCCAAGGCAAAGTCCGCGACGTCTACGACCTGGGCGAGCAGTTGCTGTTCGTGGCGACCGACCGGATCAGTGCCTTCGATTGGAACCTGGTGCCCGGCATCCCCGAGAAAGGCCGCGTGCTGACGGCCCTGAGCCATTTTTGGTTCAACCGACTTGGCGAACCTCATCACCTGCTGGCCACGTCCGTGCAGCAGATGCCCGCCGTCCAGGGCCTTTCCCAGGAGGATCGGGCGATGCTGGCGGGTCGCACCATGCTGGTCCGTAAGGCCGAAGTCGCCCCCATTGAATGCGTGGTCCGCGGCTACCTGGCGGGCTCGGGCTGGAAGGAGTACCAGGCCGGCGGCGCGGTGTGTGGCGTTCCGCTGCCTGGCGGCCTGCGGCAGGCCGATCGTCTGCCGGAGCCGATTTTTACACCGGCCACCAAGGCGACCGACGGCCACGACCAGAATATCTCGTTCGATGAGATGATCGCCCGAGTGGGAGCTGAAACGGCCCAGGAACTCCGCCGACGCAGCCTGGCGCTGTACCAGCGGGCGGCCGAGATTGCCCAAGCCAGCGGGCTGATTCTGGCCGACACCAAGCTGGAATGGGGCCGCACCGCGGAGGGGTGGATCCTGGTCGACGAGATCTTTACGCCGGACAGCAGCCGCTATTGGCCGGCGGACGAGTACCACCCCGGCGGCAGCCCGCCGAGTTTCGACAAGCAGTTTGTTCGCGACTGGCTGGAGACCACCGGGTGGGACAAGAATAGTCCGCCTCCCCGGTTGCCCGACGATGTGGTCGCGGCGACCAGTGCCAAGTACCGCGAGGCCTACGCGCGGCTGGTGGGTCGGCCCTTCCGCCCCGACTGGTCGGAGGTTTCCGAGTAGCCCGCTGGTGCATTGAGCGTTGGCTCGTGTGGTGTGTCGAGCGGTGGCTCGACCCGCGGGCCGACGAGCCGCGTACCTTACAAGTCAGTGAGATGGCCTTGACGGCGGCCCAACCCACGAATGACGATTTTCGCTTGCCCCGGCGACGCCGTGTGCGGAGCCGTCGCGACTTTCAGCGGATCTTTGGCGGCAAACGGACCGTCGCCCGGGACGCCACGCTGATGGCCTTTGGG
>JBJHDE010000533.1:0-4186 GCA_050486385.1 Planctomycetales bacterium
CTGGTGGCCCCAGTGGCTCCCAGTGCGCGGTTGCTGATGACCAAATCGGGATCGACGCTATCGAGCCAGAGTTTGGTGCCGGTCTGAACCAGACTTTCCAGGGGTGAGGGCATGGCAAACAGTCCTTGTGTGGGCCAGGGGGCGGTGAGACGTGAAATTGTCGGCTCGATGAGGTATAACCCTCAATCAGGCCATAGGTTGTGTGCGTGGTCGGTCGGCTGGGTCGGGGCCGGTGATTGCGGCGGCCGGTCGCCAAGTTCTCGCCAGTTGGCCAAGAAACGCATAAACGACTTCCGTTGGGTGCCGCGCGGCGTGTATTCTGCGGATAGGCAGAGGCCGGGGCCTTCGGCGGAGTCCGCCTTGCCGGTCGGAAGACGGGAAAGCCCGGGATGGTGCCAGCGCGACGGACACCTTCGTGGGTTCGTGGTGGTATCTTACGAGGGAGAGTCTCGTCGAGCCAGTCGCCCCCCGACCCCTGCGACACCATGGGTGTCAGGTCGAGGTAAAGTCCTATTGAACCTCGCGATCGATCTTGGCGACACGTGTGATCTGAGCTTGTTCACCAGGATGTGGCCACGCCAGCCAGTCTGGGGGGCCTCGGCGATGTTCGAGCCCGTTGGCGGGGATCGGTCTCTTGGGGGGCGTGAGCCATGAAAGTTGGACAGCGGCAACAGGCCGACACCCACCGGCTTGGCCGACGAGGGTCGACGCCCGTGCGGCACGGGTTTGTGGGTGGGTTGAACAGCGTAACACGGCCGGGGAGCGGGAACTGATGAGCGACAAGCAGCACAGGCTCGAGGGCTACCGCAAGATCCTGTTCATTCGCCCCGAAGAATGGCCGGTGCACCATTACCGCTTATTGGGGCTGGCCACCTTCGAGGATGATCCGCAGATCATTGCCGATGCCTACGACATCCAAATGGAAAAAGCCCGGCGGCATCAGCTTGGCCCCTACGGCGACGTGGCCGAGCAGGTGCAGTCGCAGTTGGCCCGGGCGCGGCTGTGCCTGTTGAATCCCCAGGAAAAAGCCGCCTACGACCAGGCACTGCATCGTCGGCTGGATGTGGCCGCCCCGCCCGCAGTGACGGCCGAGACGTTGGCGGCCACCCAGATTCCTCTGGCCGAGCCGGCCGAGGACGACAGCACGCCGCGATTCGTCTTGCGGGACGAGCCGCCGACCGTTGGGATATCGGGGGCGCGTTCTGGTGCCTCGAGAAGCCATCCGGCGGCTGTTCCCGCCGCCGAGGCCCGCTTGCGAAACGAAAGCGAACGGATTCGCTGGCTGATTTGGACCGCCGTGCCGGTGGGGATGGTTGTGCTGTTGGCCTGTGGGGTGTGGTTGACCAGCAGCAGCAGCGCCACGCAAGAACCCCCAGACACGCACGAGGAGCCACCCAGTGTTGTGATGTGGCCGATCCTCGATCGCGACGCCCCGGTGGGCGAGATGGTGAGTTTCCGCGTCGGGGTGCAAAGCCGCGAGCGGCCCGAGGCCTTTGACTACTTCGTGACCAGCGAACCGCCGGATGTGGGAGCCCGCATCACTCGCGATGGCGAGTTCCAATGGACACCGCCCGAGAGCCTGCTGCGGACCACGGTCTGGTTCAACGTGGGGGTTTCGTTTGAGGATGGGAAACCGGCCAGCGAGGAGTTTACCATTAAGGTGGTGGCCCCCGAGATTCCGGGTCCCGAGATCACGCCGGTGGCCTCGCAACTGGTGGCGGCGGGCGAAGAGCTGCGTGTCCGCATTCGGGCCCAAGTGCCGGACACGGACGATCGGGTTCGCTTTGTGCTGGTCGATGGGCCCGAGGGTGCCAATCTCAGCAGCAATGGCCGCTTCAGTTGGCAGACTGCTGCCGAGGATGTGGACACGACCCACGTGGTGATCGTCTCGGCCACGACCGAGGCTGGGGGGCGCTCGACGGTGGACTTCACCATCGAGGTGGTCGAGCCCAGCGACACGACCTTCGTCCGACCCCCAAGCCGGCCCGAGGCCGATCATGTGGCTCGTGTGGGTCAGTCGCTGGTCGTGCCGGTGCTGGCCAAGGGCCTGGAGCGCGAGAAGATCGACGCCTACCGCTTGCGGATTCCCGTGAGCGGGGCCAAGTTCGACGATGCCGGAACGTTGCACTGGACCCCACGCGAGCGCGATGCCGGGCGGCTGATCCGCTTCGAGGTCGAGATGCAATACTCTGGGGGCTTCGTTGAAGAGTTGATCCGGGTGTACGTCGAGCCCGACGACGAGGATTGACCCGCCGAATCGCTACCAATCTTTGCACAAGTCGTCGAACAGTGCTGGAGTTTCAGGGAATGGCGGGCGTTCACAAACACTGGTGGACAAGCCACCAGTGCCACCAGTTCCGTTCCAACATTTTTGCAGGGATCAGTAGGATCGCTGTGAGACGGCACTTGTGCCCCATGCGCCGCGGATTTCTGCCGAGGGTGTTTCCCAGGGATCCTGAGCCTCGCGAGTCGGCGCCACACGTGCTGGCATCCTGGCGGCGGGGCGATCATACTGCCGGCGTTTGAGATCCCGACCTTCGACCGTTGGACACTTGGTTGCGCTATGAAGTTGCCCATCACGTTGTTTTCGGCCTTGGCTCTGGTGGCCCTGTTGACCACCCCGGTGTGGTCCGCGGGGACAATCGACACCGTTGCCGGTACGGGCAAGAAGCAGGTCAATCAGCACAAAGGCCCCGCCGATGAAGTCAACATCGGCCAGCCGTTTGGCATGGAGGTCGGTCCCGACGGCCACATCTACGTGACGGAAGTTGAGAACCATCGCATCTTCCGCATCGATCTGGAAAACAATCGCGTCGCCACCGTGGCCGGCAACGGCAAGAAGGGCCAGTCCGGCGATGGCGGTCCGGCCACCGAGGCCCAACTCAACGAGCCTTACGAGCTGCGATTCACCGCCGATGGCGACATGCTCTTTGTCGAGATGGTCGGGGCCATCATCCGCCGGGTCGATCGCGAAAGCGGCATCGTCACCCGAGTGGCCGGCACCGGCCAAGTGGGCTTCTCGGGCGATGGCGGACCGGCCACCGAGGCCACCTTCGACAAGCCACACAGCATCGCTCTGGATGCCGCCGGGGCCATCTACGTGGCCGACATCGGCAACCACCGCGTGCGGCGGATCGACCCCGAGACCCAGGTCGTGACCACCATCATCGGCGACGGCCGGGCCCAAATGCCCAAGCCGGGCCAACCCGCCTTGGGCCAGTCCATCCGTGGCCCCCGGGCGCTGTGCATCATCGAGAATCAGCTTTACATCGCCCTCCGCGAAGGTCACAGCGTGTGGCGGATTGACCTCGACACCGGCGTGGTCCATCACGTTGCCGGCGACGGGCAGAAAGGCTTTGTCGATGGCGGACCCCAGGAAGCCCGCTTCAACGGACCCAAGGGCTTGGCCGCCGGACCCAACAACGACCTGTTCGTGATGGATACCGAGAATCAGGTCGCCCGACGCATCGACCTGGCCACCGGCGAGACCACGACCGTGGCCGGGATCGGACCCCAGGGACGCGGCTTCGGCGGCGATGACGGACCGGCCCTCAAAGCCAAGATGGATCGCCCGCACGGCATTGCCGTGGATGCCCAGGGCCACATCTACATGGGCGATTCCAACAATCACCGCGTCCGCCGTGTGCGGCCCGAATGAGCCTAGCGCCCGCGGCCGCCTCAATCCTCCAGCCGGTCGCGGGCCTGATCGGCCCAGGGGCTGTCGGGGGCCAGATCCAAAAAGGCCTGCCAATGCTCGTGGGCCTCGGCGGTGCGATCCAGCCGATCCAGCAGCGACGCCAGGTGATAGTGGGCGTCGGGGTAATCGGGGTGATGGGCCAACGCCCGCCGGAGCGAGCCTTCGGCGGCCTGCGGGTCGCCGAGTTCCATCTGCAAGCAGCCCAGCGTGGCCTGGGCCTCGACGTAGTCGTCCTGGATCTCCACGGCCATCGCGTAGCGTTCGCGGGCGGCCTGGGGTTCGTTCATGCGATACAGCAGTTCGGCCAAGGCAAAGTTGATCTCGGGATCGGGGCCACCGGCCAACAGTGCCGCCCGATACATCGCGGCGGCATCGCGGAGGTCGCCGCGTTCGTCAAGTTCCAGGGCCCATTCAATCAGCAGCTCGACGCTGGCGCCCTCGGGCGGAATGTCGGGGGCCTCATCAACCAGCACCGCCTCGGCCTGTTCC
>JBJHDE010000534.1:0-4184 GCA_050486385.1 Planctomycetales bacterium
TTGTTCGGCAGCCGGGGCGGGCCTTCAGTCGGCAGGACCTGATGAACGCGGCGCTGGGCGAGGACGCCCTGAGCCTGGACCGCACGATCGACGTCCACATCAAGAGTCTGCGCGACAAGCTGGAAGACCGCGGCAACCTGATCGAGACCGTCCGCGGCGTGGGCTACCGTTTTCGGGATCGCCCGCTTCCGGCCGAGTGACCGCTCGGCGGGGCGACCGAGCCCAACGTCAGAGCCGTTCCAGCAGCAGGTCCCGCTGTTCGGCCACGGGGAACGGGTCGTACAGGGGCAGGGCCCGCAGCCGCGCTCGCGAATCGCGGACCCTGGGGGCTCGATCACCAGTCACGGGCCCCTGGGCGCGGGCCTCGTCGCGCATGGTGCGTCGTAGCACGGCCTGGGCCCGATTTCGCTCGGCGGTCCGGGCCGCGCGGGCCTGCTGTTCGGCCAAGGTGACTTGCTGGCTCTCGGTACGAATGCCGTTGGCCTGCCGTAGCAGGTTCTGGTATTCGGCTTCGACCACGGCGAAGCGGTCTTCCACCTGGCGGCTGCGAGCCGACGCACGGTTGGCCTCAAAGAGCCACCGCTCGCGTTCGAGTTCGGTTTCGGCGCTTTCGGCCAACAGAAACAGATTCTCGACCTCGGCCCGGAGCCGGCTGAATTGCAGCATCAGTTGCGTGCGTTCGCCCTCAACCTGGCTCAAGCGGCGTTCCAGCCCGGCCAGTTGTTGCTGCAAGATCCGCAAGCGGGCCTGGGCGGCCGCCGCCCCCTGATCGTCTGCCTCGCGGAGCCGCTCCAGGGTCTCTTCCACGGCGCTCTGGGTCTGCTCGCGCTCGTTGCGTTCGACCTGCGCTCGCAAAATCGCCTCGGCATCGGCGGTCATGCGGGTCTCGTCCAGGTCACCCAGGCGTTGCCGATAGTCGTTGGTCACATCCAAGTGAGCCGACAGGAACGCCCGCAACAAGGGCCCGGCCAAGGCGGCATCGATGCGTCGCCGCGTCGCGGCCAGTTCGGCTTCGCCGAGGCTCTCGCTGATCGGACCCTGCAAGAAGGCCATCAACCGCCCGAGCTGCTCGGCCTGTTCGATCAGCTCGCTGGGCGGCGGGTCGTCGCGGCCGGCATCGTTCCAGGTCGTGGCCAGGGTCTCGGCCAGCTTCCGCATTTCCGTAAGCGCTGGACTATACCGCCCCCGCGCGACCAACAGCCAGACATATACCCGCCGGCCTTCCAAGAACTCGGGGTGCTGCCGGGCCAGGGGCTCGGCCAGTTCCAGGGCTTCGCCGTATTGCAAGTTGTTGATGCGGACCAGGGAGAGCGCGTAGGGCACCCGCGGATCGTGCGGGGCCAGTTGCTGAAGCTGCCGGCCCAACCGTTCGGCGGCGGATCGGTTGTCGACACCACGGCCCCAATGGTTGGCCAGCAGCGTCCGCAGGCCGTCGTCCACACTGGCTGGTGTGTCCGTGCTGGCCGGTGGATCGATCGCCCGCAGGTCCGCGGGGGCCACCAGCACACAAACGGCCACGACCAGCCCGGCCACACGGTTGACGAATCGCCCCATCGGTTTCCCTCGTTTGCCCGTTGCCTGTGCCATGTCTCAAGTTCCCCCGTTCCCACGAGCAAGCCCGTTCCCCCCTCATGTTACTTGCCTGCCGCCGCCAAGGCGAGCAGGTTTCTGGCCCGCCGCTGAAGTTGCCAGCCACCGGTGGTGACCCGCGACCCGGCGGCGTAATCTGGGGGGACTTTGCGTTTCCCAAACTCCGGAACTCTGGGTGACCATTCGATGAGCGTTGCGCGTTGGGATTGGTGGATGATGGTCGTGGGCTTTGCGGTCGCCCTCGGTGGTGTCGCCGCCGAGTCGCCCGCCGACGAGCGTCCGAACGTGTTGCTGATTCTGATCGACGATCTGAACGATTGGGTCGGCGCGATGGAGGGCCATCCCCAGGCGCAGACTCCCCACATCGATCGCCTGGCCCAGCAGGGTACGCTGTTTCTCAACGCCCACGCGGCGGCTCCGCTGTGCGGGCCGACTCGGGCGGCGCTGCTCAGTGGGTTGCGACCCTCGACCACGGGGCTGTACGGGCATACGAATCTGGCCATGATCCGTCGCAATCCGGCCGTGCGGGGCAAGCCGCTATTGCCCGAGTTCTTCGGTCAGCAGGGTTACAAGACCTTGGCGACCGGCAAGGTGTTCCACGAAGGCTCGCCGGCTGAGGTGTTTGATGCCGTCGGCGTGGCCCGCACCGATTTTGGTCCCCGACCCAATCGCCGCTTGGCTTACCAGCCGCCGCCGGGCGAGAGCACCTCGACCGACTGGGGCGCGTTCCCCGAGTCCGACGCGAGGATGCCCGATCGTCGTTCGGCCCAGTGGGCGGCCGAGCAACTGGCGGCCGAGCACGATCGCCCCTTCCTGCTTTGCGTGGGGCTGATCCGTCCGCACGTCCCGTGGTTCGTGTCGCAGACCTGGTTCGACAAGCACCCGCTCGACACCCTCACCTTGCCGCCGTATCGGGCCGATGACCTGGACGATGTGCCCGAGACCGCCCGCCGCTTTGCCCATTTGCCGATGATGCCGCAGATGGACTGGATGCGGCAGGACCAGCGGTGGGAGCACTCGGTGCAAGCCTACCTGGCCTGCTGCACCTTCGTGGACGACTGCGTCGGGCAGGTGTTGGCGGCTTTGGAAGCTGGCCCGCATGCCGAAAACACCATCGTCGTGCTGGTCAGCGATCATGGCTATCACCTGGGCGAAAAGGGCATCTGGGCCAAGCACACCCTGTGGGAACGCTCGACCCGGGTGCCGTTGATCATCGCCCGGCCGGGCGGCAACGCGGCCGCCACGACCCGCCGGCCGGTCAACCATGTGGACCTGTATCCCACGCTCCTGGCGCTGGCCGGATTGCCCGCCCCCGCGCACTTGGAGGGAACCAGCCTGGTGGACCTGCTGGACGACGCGCAGGCCGCCGGACCCGCGGCCAGCATCACGACTCACGGCTTTGGCAATCATGGCGTGCGGACCGAGCGGTGGCGCTATATTCGCTATGCCGACGGCGCCGAAGAGTTGTACGACCACACCCAAGATCCGCACGAGTGGACCAACCTCGCCCCCGGGTCCGAGCACCAAACCACGCTGGCCGAGCTACGCGCACACCTGCCCCAGCACGATGCCCCCTGGATCCCGGCCGCCCGCGGCGGGGCGACCTACAACGAGTACCTCCGCCAGCTTTTCCAACGATCACAGCGCGGCGACGATTGACCTTGGCCAGGCGTCAAGGGCCCGCATCGGCGAACGTGGGCCCATCAGCCTTCGCTCCGCTGCCAACTTACGGCTTGGACCTCGGGTTCGATGGAGACTCGGGCGACGATCTCCTCCATCGCCCGGTCGGCCCGCTCGGTGGCGAAGATGTCGGCCAGCACGATGGCCACGTCTTCGTCGGTGTCTTCGGTGGCCAGTCGTTGCAGCAGCAGGCGGTGATCGTCGTTGATGTGCCGCAGCAGAATCTGCCGGATCTGCATGTCGTGGTCGTGAACGCTTTCGACCCGCAAGCGATAGTAGGTCTCGACATCCGGCGACCGCGACAATCGGGTGTCGACCCAACGGCCCAGCGGTCGCAGTCCCAGATGCACGATCAGCACCGCGGACATGCCCACCAGGGCTTGCAAGGGGTAGCCGGCCCCGGCCAGCGATCCGACCGCCCCGCTGCACCAGATGGTGGCGGCGGTGTTGAGCCCCCGGATGTTGAGCCCTTCGCGGAGGATCACCCCGCCGCCCAGGAACCCCAACCCGCTGACCACCTGCGCGGCAATCCGGGTGGGACTGACCTCGGTATCCATCAGGGTTGACAGGCCGACGAACAGCGCCGCCCCGACGGCCACCAGCGCATTGGTTCGCAGACCCGCGGCATGCTGACGCCATTGCCGCTCGATCCCGATGGCCACGCCCATGAACAAGGCCACGGCCGTGTTGAACGTAAAGATTGCAAACTCCATGCCTCGCGATCCTTCTGATTCCTACTCAAGTTGAGGAACGGCACTTGTGGCACTGGTGGCTTGTCCACCAGTGTTCGATTACGCCTGCAACTGTTCGACTCAGGTCATCGTAACCCAAAGAACAGCAGTACCTTAGGCGGGACTGGCCGACTGAGCCACACACTGGTGGACAAGCCACCAGTGCCACGAATTTGGTTTGCA
>JBJHDE010000535.1:0-4180 GCA_050486385.1 Planctomycetales bacterium
GATCCAGCTCGCCCGTCGCCTGGCCCAGTAGTGCTGCCAGCAGCAGGTGTGCCACTGCTTGCTGGCAAGCAGTGTTGGAAACGGTTCACGTTGCCTGGAATGGTTGTGCTTCGACGCGACGGCTCAACGGCTATTGCTGATTTCTCCGCAATACTGCAAACCAAACTCGTGGCACTGGTGGCTTGTCCACCAGTGTGTGGCTCAGGCGGACAGTCCCACCTAAGTTGCTTCAGTTTGATGGGTTACGAACATTCTAGTCGAAGAATAGCAGGCGTTGTCTAACACTGGTGGACAAGCCACCAGTGCCACCAATGCCGTTCCTAAACTTTTGTAGGAACCATCAGCCTATCGCACTGCTTGCCAACAAGCCGTGGCACACTTGTTGATGAAGCAAGGGCACCCGTGCGATGAAGTTGCTTGCAGCGATGAATAATCGGCAGCCGGCTGGTGGGGTTGCAATTAGAAGTCGTACCACAGGCCGAAGCCGATGTGCTGTTCGCTCTCTTCCATGAACACCACCTGGTGGGTCTTGCCGGTCCACCACTGAAAGCCCAATCGGAACTTGTCGCCACCGCGACCCGTCCAGGCCCAGCCAAGCTGGCCGGTGACGTTGCCGCCCCAGCGGACCTCTTCCCGCAACCGCACGTTGAACGCCCAGTAGGGGTGACCGTACAGGCCGGTGAACGTCTGCTTGGCGTACTCAATGCCAAACTGCAACTCCCACTCCTTGGCCGGCCCCCGAATCTTGAAGGCGTAGCCAAACTCGCCATAGACCCGCAAGTCGGGCGTAATGCGGTAGGCGGCCCCCAGCACGACGGCATCGCGGAGGTAGTCGTTGCGGACCTCGGTGGGGAAGCGTTCCAGATACTCGTCGCCCAGGTGCGAACTGATGTGGTAGTAGCCGAACTTGGTTTCCCAGGGCCCCTCGCGTCGGGTGAGCCACACACCACCGCGGTAATCGGTGGCATCGACATCGGATTGCTCTTCGACGTTCATCCGCACAAAGGCGGCGCCTTCGACATCGAGCTGCCAACCCTCGGGGTAATCGGGGTCGAGATTGCCGTATCGAAGGATGGCCGCACGACCACCCACAATGCTATCCCACTGCCACCCCAAACCGGGGTCGTAGGTGAACATCGTGTTCATGCGCGATTCCCGCTGACCGGCCAGGTAGGCCTGATACAAAATGGTCCGTGGCATCATGTGCCAGTCCCACGGCTCATCCGAGCAGTAGTGGCACACGCTGTGGGCGGGATCCATCAGCGGCGGCAGATCGAGAAATCGTTCGTTCGATTCGGGGTGGGGTTCGTAGTCCTCAAGATAAGGACTCCCTTGATAAACCGGCTCGGCTCCCCCGTGAGCATCGCGCTTGACCATCCAGACCGGAGTCCCGGCTGAGGGGGCCCAATTGAGAAACGTGGCCCCATTTCGTGGGGAGTCTCCCATTTGCAATTCGGGTGACTGACCCTTGGCGGACGGTTCGCCAACGAGTAGCACGACTGCAACGGCACCCAAAACGCTCCAGGCACGCATGGCTGGTCCTTCGCGAGAAGCGGGTCGAGCCGGGCAAGGACTATATGCCCGAGGGGGAGCCTCCGGCAAGATCAATCCGATGGCAGCGGCGGGCGATGACCCGATAGATGGTTTATCGGTCGAATCGGCCGGTTCGGCGTTCCGAATTTTGGGCGGTTAGAATCGGAACTTTCGCGCAAAACCGCCTGCAACACGTCACCGGATCGGTGAAACTGGTGGGCTTGCGTTGTTTTGCTGGGTTGGGCGACCCATAATAGAGGACTTGCTCACGGGGTCCCTGCGTCGTTCGACGCGACCCAGGCGTTTCGCCAATCTTGCCGACTCGTGGCTGCCGGGGGACAACCGCGAGTGGAGCGCGACGCCGAGGTGATCCCAATGGGGGATCGCTACGGGCTTCCGATCTGTGATCCGCATGTCACCACTGGCTGACGGTCCCGCATGACCGCCTCGCAACCCGAGACCCAACTGCCTGATGGGCTGCGCGACCAGGATCTCCTGGACGACGCCGTGCGGCGTGGTCTCGTGACCCAGGAGGAAGTGGAGACCTGCCGGGCCCAGCGACTCCGCGACGCCCGCCGCGACGAGCACCATTCGCTGTGGCACTACCTGCTGGCGGCCGGCTCCATCACCCGACGGCAACTGCTGCGGCTGATCGAAGAGCACCGCCAGGCTGGGCGGATCGACGAACTGCCCGGCTATCAATTGCTCAAGCGCCTGGGGCAGGGGGCCACCGGCACGGTGTTCCTGGCCCAGCAAAAAAGCCTGCAACGGCTGGTCGCCCTCAAGATTCTCAGTCGGCGGCTGGCCCGAAATTACACCAGCGTCGAGGCCCTCCGCCGCGAGAGCCGCACCGCCGCCAAGCTCGACAGCCGCTATTGGCCCAGCGTCTACGAAATCGGCTGCGTCCGCGGTCAGTACTTCCTAAGCATGGAGTACGTCGACGGCGAAAGCCTCGAAAGCCTCATCAAAAGTCGCGGGCGGATTCCCCCCGACCAGGCCCTGCGGATTGCCGCCGAGGCCGCCGCGGCACTCGAACACCTGCACCAGCTTGGGTTTGTCCATCGCGACATCAAGCCGCAAAACGTGGTCATCAGCCGCCAGGGCGAACTGAAAATCATCGACCTGGGCCTGTGCCGCGGCATCGACGATGTCGACCGGGCCGAGACCGAACGCGGCACCGCCATCGGCACGCCGCTGTACATTTCCCCCGAGCAAGCCGCCGGCGAGGTGGCCATCGATCAGCGGGCGGATCTCTACTGCTTGGGGGCGACCCTGTACCACCTGCTCTGCGGTCAGCCGCCGTTTGGCACCGCCGCGCCGCATGCCTTGTTTCAAGCCCATCGCAGCACCCCCGCCCAGCCGCCATCGACCCATGTGCCGGGCTTACCCGAGGAGGTGGATCGGTTGGTGCTGCGGCTGTTGGCCAAGCCGCCGGGTGATCGGCCCTCGTCGGCCAAGGCCCTGGGACAAGAAGTTCGCATGCTGCTGCGCAAATGGGGGAGCGTGCCAGACACTCTGATCGGTATTCTGCGATCTCGCTGAACGCCCCCCGCGCGACTTCGTCGGCCAGACCCCGTTTGAGGACTGGGGCGGGATCCATAAGATACAAGGTGTGCGGGCTGAGTGCCCACAACACACGCATGTCTGTCACTCCAAGTCCAAGGAAACGGCCTGGCGATGTCGGTTGCTGCCCCCGAAGAGAATTTGCAAGCCTACTGCCTCGACACCGCCCGCCGCGCCAAAGCGGCGAGCCGTCAACTCGAACTGCTCGACGGTGCCGACAAGAATCGTTGGCTGGCGGCCTGCGGGCGATTGCTCCGCGAGCGGGCGGCGAGCATCATCGAGGCCAACCAGCGCGATCTGGCCGCCGCGCCCGAGTTCGGATTGACCGCCGCCCAGATCGACCGCTTGCGGCTGACCCCGGCGGGCATCGACAAGCTGGCCGCTGCCTTGGACGAGATCATCATGCTGCCCGATCCGGTGGGCGAGGTGCTGGAGAGTTCTCGCCGGCCCAATGGACTGGATGTGCAGAAGGTCCGCGTGCCCCTGGGCGTGGTGTTCTTTATCTATGAATCGCGGCCCAACGTGACCGTCGATGCCGCCGCCCTGTGCGTCAAAAGTGGCAATGCCGTGATCCTGCGGGGTGGCAAAGAGGCCCGGCACAGCAATCTGGCCCTGGCCGAGGTGTTGCGTCAGGCGGCCGACGAGGCCGGCATTCCGGCCGATGCCGTGCAGTTGGTTTCTACCACCGATCGCGCCGCCGTGGGCGAGTTTCTTCGCCTGCCCGAGTTCATTAGTGTCACCATCCCCCGCGGTGGCGAGAGCCTGATCCGCCGTGTGGCCGCCGAGGCCCGCATGCCGGTGATTAAGCATTACGATGGCAACTGCCACGTGTACGTGGACGCAGCCGCCGATCCTGAGGTGGCCGAGCGTTTGGTCGTCAACGCCAAGTGCCAACGCCAGGGCGTGTGCAATGCCGCCGAGAGTCTGCTGGTGCATGCCGATGTGGCCGACGCGCTGTTGCCCCGAGTCGCCGCCAGCCTGATGAACGCCGGCATCGAGCTTCGCGGCGATCCGGCGACCTGCCGCCTGGTGCCGCAAGCCCAGCCGGCGACCGACGAGGACTTTGCGACCGAGTATCTGGGGC
>JBJHDE010000536.1:0-4176 GCA_050486385.1 Planctomycetales bacterium
CATACAGGCAATAGCGTTCGGTGAACCAGCGTTCCAGGCTGCCCGGGCCAGCAGTGACGGGCTGGCCGGTGGAACGATACCGCCCGCGAAACACCGCCGAGCCGAAGGCCGCTTCGGTCCGCCGCGACTCGTAGCCGATCCAGCCGTCGGCCTGGTGTTGCAGTTGGATCGCGGCATCGCGGTAGGCCAGTCCAAACGTCAGCCGGGCGATGCGGACGGCCAGCCAGTGGGTGGCATCCAGCGAAAAGAAGTACACGCCCGGCTTGCCGCCGCGGGTGACGTAGGTGCGGACGTTGAGTTCGGGAAAGGCCGAGCATCCCGGCAGGCCAGGCAGAGGGCGGAGGCGGATGCCGGTCATGGTGAACGGGACCACGCCGATCCAGGCCTGCCCGTCGAAGGTATCCACCTCCAGTGACTCGGGAATCAGGCGACGCAGGGCCGCGGCGTCCACCGGCCAATGGGCGAACAACAGGTCGTGCCAGATCATGCCCATCGGGGCCCAGGTCCGCGGCGCCGGATAGCTGCGAAAGCCCGCCGCGGGGACCTCGGGTGTGGGTTCAACGTGGGTGCTCACCGGTGGGGCTCCGAACAGGGGACGGCGACCGAATAGCAGACGTCGACAGGGACTCCGACTGAATGATCACAAGCAAGTCGTTCCGCCGGGGCGTCTGGCCTCGGTAGCCAGGCCGCCGGCGGGTTGTCGGCACAGGATGCGTTTTACTCGGTTTTGCCGTAGACGATCAGCACTACCAAGATGCCTAACAGCACCAGCCACAGAGCCAGGGCGATCCAGCGGGCCCGCGTGGCTTGTTGTTCTTCCCACCACCCTCGGGGCCGCACACCTTGGACGAAAAAGGTGATCACGCCCGCCAAGTTAATGCACACGATGTTGGCACTCACCAGCAGCAGGGCTCCGGCCGCTTGAGGCCAAAGACCGGCTCCCAGAAACATGCCAAAGGCCACCCAAGGCGGCACCAAGGCCACGGCCACGGCCACGCCAATCACCGCCCCCGAGAGCCCCCGGGTGAAGGCCAAGGTCCCGGCCGCCCCGGCCGCCAGGGCCAGCAGCAAGTTGGTTGTATCGACTTGCGTCCGCGCTTCCAAAGCGGGGATCTCGGGATCAATGGGCACCACCAGCCCAATCGTCACCGCCACCACCAGGCAGGCCGCCAGTCCCAGGCCGGTGGTCAGCAGCCCCCGGGCGACAAGCGGCAGGTCGCCCAGTGTGGTGCCCAGGGCCATGGCGATGTTGGGCCCCAGCAGCGGAGCAATTACCATGGCCCCGATGATCACCGCGGCGTCGTCTTGCAGCATGCCCAAGGCGGCGACGATGGCCGATAGCACGCAGAGGGCCAGAAACACCCGGCTCAGCCGCAAGGTATCGCGGAGCTTGCCGTAGAGTTCCTCGCGACTGACGCGGTCGGCTTTGCGGACCTCGTCGTTGATCTCGTCGGTGATCGTCTCGTCGTTATTTTCGTTGCGGGGGTGAACGGCCTCGATGGGCGTCAGCAGCATCCGCAAGCCACTGTGCTCGCCGAGCTGTTCGAGCACGCGGTCCATGACCTCTTCGGCCTCGTCGGCTTCGACGATGATATGCACGACCGTCTTGGCTTCATGACTCGTGTCGATCCAGGTCCCAAACACGTCCTGGCCTTTCAACAGGCTTTTCAGTGTGTCCGCATCCCGCTCGGGGATGCTCAACTCAATCAGCCGCAGGGCCATGGGCGACCTCGCTTCGGGGCGTACGGTGATCGACCCATCGGTCGATGGTTCTTGCCAATGGATCGAAACCGGCCTTAGGCGACCTGAGAGACTTGTTGCTGGGTCCGGCGACCACCGGCAATTGTTGTCGCGGGGCCAAGCGGCAATCAAGCGTCTTCACGCATCGCCCGACGGACCATGTCGGCGTCGAAGTAGTTGACGTCCATGCCGGCATCGACGACCAACCCTTGGGCATTGATGCCCGAGGACCGCGGGCTGAGCAAGAAGGCGGCGACGTTGGCCACCTCGTCCGTGGCGACGGCCTGCTTGCGGAGGGTCATGCGTTCGGCGTAGAGATAGTTTTCCACGTAACCGGGAATGCCGGCACTGCTGGCGGTTTTCAGCAAGCCGGCCGCCACGGCATTGAACCGCACCCGGCTGAAGCGACTGAAGCTCTTGGCCAGAAAGGCCACACTGCTGTCCAGGGCCGCCTTGGCCGGAGCCATGAAGCCGTAGCTCTCGCTGGCCATGCGCGTGGTGCTGATGGAAATGGCGACCACCGAGCCATCAGGATCGAACTGTGGGGCCAGGGCCCCGGCCAAAGCCGACAGCGAGTAGCAACTGATCTCGACGGCTTCCAGAAAGGCCGTCCGGGGTGTCTCGTGAAACGGGACGTTGCCCACCGTGTAATCGGCAAAGGCCAGCGAGTGGACCAGTCCCCACAGTGGCTTTTCGTCGGCGGCCAGGGTCTCGGCCAAGGCGGCAATCTGGGCATCGTGCCGCACATCACACACCAGCACTTGTGCCTCGCCAGTGAGGCGAGCGACTTGCTGTTTCCGCTCGGGTGTCCGCACGCACCAGATGACCTCGGCCCCGGCCTCAACCAACACGCGGCCCACGTGCCAGGCCACGCTTTTGCGATTGGCCAGGCCGCACACCAACACCCGACGACCGGCAAGCTGCAAGAAATCCATCAGGCCGGATCCTCGCCGGCGGGGCGATTCTCGCCGTTCGAGCGGGTCTCGCCCGAGTTCGACGATCCGGATTGCTCGCCGGTGGTCTGAGTGTCGTCGGATTTCCCATCGCCGGGCTGACCGTTGTCTTCCACCCGCGCTGGCCGTTTGTTGATGCTCTCGCCCAGGATTTGTTCGAGCCGCACATCGTCGACGGTTTCCTCTTCCATCAAGGCGGCGGTGATCTCGTCGAGTTCCTTGCGGTACTTGCCCAGCGTCTCCATCGCCTTGCGGTCGGCATCCAGCAGGATGCGGCTGACCTCTTCGTCGATGATCTGCATGGTTCGTTCGCTGAACTCGCGATGCTCGGTCATCTCCTTGCCCAGGAAAGGATGCTCTTCGCTCATGCGGAAACTTACGGGCCCGACCCGTTCGCTCATGCCCCAGCTACTGACCATCCGGCGTGCCAGGGCCGTCACGCGGCGGAGGTCGTCCTCGGCCCCGGCGCTGTACTCGTCGAAGACCAGTTTCTCGGCCGCGCGGCCACCCAGCATAAACACCAGGCGGCTGTAAAGATGCTTCTCGCTGATGTTCAGGCGGTCTTCATCCGGCAACAACTGCGTCACGCCCAGCGACCGGCCGCGGGGAATGATGCTGACCTTGTGAACGCGGTCGACCCCGGGCATCAGCCACGCCAACAGCGCGTGACCCGCCTCGTGATAGGCCGTCATCTCCTTCTCTTCTTCCGACAGTAGCTCCTCCCGCTTGGGCCCCATCAGGACCTTATCGCGGGCGTAGTCGAAATCGTCCATCGCCACCTTGTCCTTACCCTGCCGGGTGGCCCACAAGGCGGCTTCGTTGGCCAGGTTGCGGATGTCGGCCCCGGTCAGACCCACGGTGCCCCGCGCCAAACGCTCCAGGTCGACATCGTCGTCCAGCGGGATGTTGCGGGTGTGAACCTTAAACTGTTCGACCCGGGCCTTGAGATTCGGCCGATCGACCGTCACGTGCCGGTCAAACCGCCCCGGCCGCAACAGCGCGGGGTCCAGCACGTCGGGCCGGTTGGTGGCGGCCATGACAATCACGCTCTCGTTGGGACTGAAGCCGTCCATCTCCGAGAGAATCTGATTCAGGGTCTGTTCCCGCTCGTCGTGGCCTCCGCCGAAGCCGGCCCCGCGGACCCGGCCCACGGCGTCGATCTCGTCGATGAACACAATGCAGGGGGCCACTTCCTTGGCCGTGCGGAACAGGTCGCGGACCCGCATCGCCCCGACACCCACAAACAACTGGATGAACTCGCTGCCGTTGATGCTGAAAAACGGCACGCCCGCCTCACCCGCCACGGCCTTGGCCAGCAGGGTCTTGCCGGTGCCCGGTGGTCCCATCAGCAACGTGCCCTTGGGAACCCGCCCGCCGAGACGCTGGAACTTGATCGGGTTCTTGAGAAACTCGACCACTTCCTGAAGCTCCTGCTTCACGCCCTCGAGGCCGGCCACATCGTCAAAGGTCACGCCCTGCCGAC
>JBJHDE010000537.1:0-4144 GCA_050486385.1 Planctomycetales bacterium
TGAACGATGGGCGCACGAATTATCACAGGTGGGGGCTGTGGGTCTTTCCAGGGTGGGCGATTTTCCTTGCGGTCTTGTTTTACAACCTGATCGGCGAGGGCTTTCAAGAAGCCACCGACCCACGCACCCGCGAAAGCGGCCGGGCCTGAGGGGCCCCGCTGGGTGTCTTGAGCGTCAGCCAACTTTTCAGCCCGTCGAACGGTCGCGCATGAGTATTCAAACCGGCACCGATACACTGCTCAGCATCCGCAACCTGCGGACCTACTTCTACACCGATCGCGGCGTGGTCAAGGCGGTCGATGACGTCTCGTTCGACATCCCCCGCGGCAAGACCCTGGGCGTGGTCGGCGAAAGCGGCTCGGGCAAAAGCGTGACCGCCATGAGTGTCATGCGGTTGATCGCCCACCCGGGTGTCATCGCTGGAGGCTCGATCACCCTGAACACCCAGGACGCCGGTCCGCTGGTGCTCAACGAGTTGCCCGAACGGCAAATGCGAAAGGTCCGCGGGCGACGAATTGCCATGATCTTTCAAGAGCCGATGACCTCGCTCAACCCGGTGTTCACCATCGGCGACCAGATCATGGAGGCCATTCGGCTGCATCAAAACGTCAACCGCCGCGAGGCCCGCCTCCGGGCGATCGAAATGCTCGACCGGGTGCGGATTCCTTCGCCCGAGTCGCGGCTCAACGATTATCCGCACCAGTTTTCGGGCGGCATGCGGCAACGAGCGATGATTGCCATGGCCCTGTCGTGCAATCCCGATTTGTTGATTGCCGACGAACCGACCACCGCCCTGGACGTCACGATTCAGGCCCAGATTCTTGAGTTGCTGAAACAACTGCAAGACGAACTGGGGATGTCGATTCTGATCATCACTCACGACCTGGGTATCATTGCCGAGACCGCCCACGAAGTGGCCGTGATGTATGCCTCGAAGGTGGTCGAGCGGGCGCCGGCCGAGAAGCTGTTTGCCCAGCCCGAGCATCCCTACACCATCGGCCTGTTCCGCTCGCGGCCCCGCCCGGGCATGAGCCGCAACGAGCCGCTGTTGCAGATTGAAGGGCACGTGCCCAGCCCGCTGGACTTTCCGTCGGGCTGCAAGTTTCATCCCCGCTGTCCGTACCAGCAGGATCGCTGCGTCGGCGAAGAACCCGAACTGCGATCCCTGGAACCGGACCACTGGGCCCGTTGCCACTTTGCCGGTGACCTGCCCGAAGTTTGACCACAACGCTTTGAGAACCGGCCATGTCGACGACCCTGGAACCACGCTCAGAAAAGGCCGCGGATTCGTCCGCCAAGCCGCTGCTTCGCGTGCGGAACCTGACCAAACACTTTCCGGTCCGCAAAGGCGTGTTCCGCGGCATCGCCGGTTGGGTCCAGGCGGTGGACGATATCAGCTTTGATATCTATCCCGGCGAGACGCTGGGCCTGGTGGGCGAAAGCGGTTGCGGCAAAACCACCGCCGGCCGCACGCTGCTGCGCTTGATTGAACCCACCAGCGGGCATGTCGAGTTTGCCGGCTACAATGTGACCGATTGCAATCGTAGTGAACTCCGCGGCCTGCGGCGGAAAATGCAGATTGTGTTTCAGGATCCCTACGGATCGCTCAACCCGCGAATGACCATTCGGCGGATTGTCGAAGAGGGACTGATCGTGAACAACCTGGGCAACTCCAAAGAGCGCCGCGAGAAAGTCGAGGCCGTGCTGCTGCGGGTGGGGCTCGAGCCTTCGGTCATGGAACGCTATCCGCACGAGTTCTCTGGCGGACAGCGGCAACGGATCTGCATCGCCCGGGCGTTGGTGCTCGATCCCAAGTTTATCGTCCTGGACGAGCCGATCTCGG
Source organism: Planctomycetales bacterium (assembly GCA_050486385.1). Lineage (GTDB taxonomy): Bacteria > Planctomycetota > Planctomycetia > Pirellulales > Pb10988 > JBJHDE01. The sequence goes on from JBJHDE010000537.1 coordinate 1,844, forward strand.
CCTTGGACGTGTCGATTCAATCGCAGATTATCAACCTGCTCAACGAGCTGAAGCGGGAAGAGGATCTGACCTACCTGTTCATCTCGCACGACCTGTCGATGGTCGAATACATCTCGGACCGCGTGGCGGTGATGTACCTGGGCGAGATTGTCGAGATGGCCGCCAGCGACGCCATTTACCACACTCCATTGCACCCCTACACCAGGGCATTGCTACGAAGCGCTCCGGCGGCCACGCCACAAGATAAGAAACCGCGGATCGTGCTGGCGGGTGACGTGCCCAGCCCGCTCAATCCGCCCTCGGGTTGCCGCTTTCACCCCCGCTGCCCGTTGGCCTTCGACCGTTGCAAGGTCGAGAGTCCCCTGCCGGTGCTGATTGACGATCACTTTGTCCGCTGCCATGCCGCCGAAGAGTCCTTCGCCCGTGGCGGTGCCTACCAAGACGGTTGACATCCCCGCCAAGGATTCCGCCAGCGTTAGGAGCCGTCGGGGCGGGCGGTGATGCAAATCAGGTGCTTTTCGCCGCGGATCAACAGGCGTCCCTGGCTGATGGCTGGCGAACTGAAGCACCGCTCGCCAAGCGAGTTTTCGGCCACGATCTCCATCTTGGGTCCGGGACGAATGACCTTGGTGGTGCCTTCATCATCGGTGAAGTAGGCCAGCCCTTCGGCGGTGACGGGTGAGCCGCTGAAGCGCGGTCCCAGCCGACCAATCCATTGCTGTTCGCCGGTTTTCGCCTCGTAGCAACTGGCGACGCCTTCATCGCTGGTCAGCAGCAGGTAATCGCCCACGACCACAGGACTGGGCACGTAACCGGCTCCGCGACGGCTCCGCCAGGCGATGTGCGTGTCGGTCACGTTGCCCGAGCCATCGGGGCGGATGGCCAGCAGGTGGCGATCGGGAAAGCCGCCGGTCATGAAGATCAGGCCGTGCCCTTCGACCACGCTGGCGACAAACTGCTCGGTGGGGCCATCGATGATCCAGCGGAGTTCGCCGTTGGCGGGATCATAGCTGGTCACGCTCTGGCTGCCCGAGAGGATCATTTGCCATTGGCCGGCGAGTTCGCGGACCAGAGGCACCGAGTAACTGCGGATGCGATTGGGACGATCGACCTTCCACACGGTCTCGCCGGTCTCGCGATCCAAGGCCACCAGATAACCCTGGCCGTCATGATCGCCGTTGAGCAACACCAGGTTCTTCCACAGCACCGGTGGGCTGCAAAAGCCGTGGGTGCTGTTGAAGCCGCCGGGCCGCACTTTCCATTTGAGTTGACCCTGCATATCGAAGGCCGCCACGACCATCCAACCGGGCGAGGCCTTTTGTTTGCCGTGCGGGGCGCCATCGCGCTGGACCGGGGCGTCGGGATCGGGTTGCAGGAAGGAAACATACACCTGGCGGCCATCGGTGGCCGGGGTGCTGCTGGCGAAGCTGTTGAGTCGGTGTTTCTCTTCCAGGGGCGCGGTCAGCACGACCGACTTCCAGCGTTCGGCCCCGGTGTCCAGGTCGTGACACACCAGCAGGCGCTCGCGGGATTGCTCATCGGCCGCGGTCAGAAAGACTTGATCCTGCCATACCACCGGCGAGGCGTGCCCGCTGCCAGCCACTGGCACCTTCCAGGCAAAATCGTCGTCGCCGTGCCAACGGGTGGCGATGCCCGATTCGTGACTGGTGCCATCGCCCCGGGGACCACGCCAGCCGGGCCAATTCTCCTGGGCGGCCAATGGCGAAACCCCCAGCCACACGACCAAACACCCAATCCACCAACGTCCCATGTTCGTCCCGCCGTTTCGGGTTCGCGAGTCCATGCCTTGCGGCACTGGAGTCTATAATACGGCGCGCCGGCGCGAGAACGAACCCCGGCTCAGGCCAGAATTTCGCGAACGACGTGCCCGTGGACGTCGGTCAGGCGGAAATCGCGTCCGGCATGATGGAAGGTCAGCCGTTCGTGATCCAGGCCCAGCAAGTGCAGAATCGTGGCCTGCACGTCGTGGACATGCACGGGCTTTTCGGCAATGTGAAAGCCCAACTCATCGGTCGCCCCGTAGGTCAAGCCGCGACGAACGCCTCCGCCCGCCATCCACATGGTGAACGCCTGCGGGTGATGGTCGCGTCCCAGGCTGCGTCCCAGGGCGGCATTGCTCTCGACCATGGGCGTGCGGCCGAATTCGCCGCCCCAAACGACCAGGGTTTCGTCGAGCATGCCCCGGCTCTTAAGATCGGCCACCAGGGCCGCGGAGGCTTGATCGGTGGCCCCACAATTCCGCTGGAGATTACCCTTCACGTCGCTGTGGGCGTCCCAACC
>JBJHDE010000538.1:0-4135 GCA_050486385.1 Planctomycetales bacterium
GTAGACCACGCTGCGATCAAACCTCGCGCCGGGATCGCTGGGCAATTCCCGCCATTTGGCGATGGCGGCTTCCAGGTCGGCGGGCACGAACTCGCGACCGCGGAGATACGCAAATGTCGTTTCGTCGGGCGCAATCATTCCGGCCCGGGCACCGGCCTCGATGCTCATGTTGCAGACGGTCATCCGCTCTTCCATGGTGAAGCCACGGAGGGTGGAACCGCCGTACTCGATCACGTAGCCCGTACCCCCGGCCGTGCCGATTTGGCCGATGATGTACAGAATGACATCCTTGGCCGTCACCCCGTGGGGCAGGTCGCCTTCGACCCGGATTTCAAAGGTCTTGGGCCGCGATTGCAGCAGGGTCTGCGTGGCCAGCACATGCTCGACTTCGCTGGTGCCAATGCCAAAGGCCAAGGCCCCAAACGCCCCATGGGTGGCGGTGTGGCTGTCGCCGCAGACGATGGTCTTGCCCGGTTGGGTCAGGCCCAGCTCGGGCCCAATGATATGGACGATCCCCTGCTTGGGGTCGTTCAGGTCATAGAAGTGGACCCCAAACTCCCGGCAGTTGTCCCGCAGCGTATCGACCTGCTTGCGGCTGATCGGGTCGGCAATCGGCAAACCACGATCGGTCGTGGGCACGTTGTGGTCGGCGGTGGCCACCGTCAGCTCGGGCCGACGTACCCGCCGACCGGCCAACCGCAGGCCCTCGAAGGCCTGCGGGCTGGTCACTTCATGGACCAAATGCAGATCGATATACAAAATCGGCTGCTGGCCGGGCTCCGCGTGGACCACGTGGGCGTCCCAGATCTTTTCGAACATCGTCCGCGGTGCCATCGCGGCGCTACCCTCCACTTAGGGCCAAGAGATCCACCAAGTCGAACCGAAAAGCCGTGCGCTCCGCCCCACGCACCAGCAGGTGGCTCCGCGTCCCAGCCCAGATGCGGGCTCGGGGGGCGGGCGGGGGATCGCTCGGAAATGTCGGCGGCCAGCCGCATCCCTGGCGGGGTGAAACCCGAGGGTGAGGAATGTGGGTGGGGCCGCTCGAATTGCATCTCGGAAAGGCTTAGTATAGCAGCCGTTCATCCGTCGGCTATGGGCAGCTTTGCGGCCGACCGATCCACGACCCGCGGCCCCTGGGGGCCTGGTCGGCCCAAGCACGATGCCCCCGCTGGACGCCCCCGTGGCGGTTGGCGGCCCGTCGACGTCTTGCCACCCGGAGGAGTGCGTGAACTCGCTGGTTTGGTTTCTGCTCCAAGTCTCCTTGGCCGCCATTCCGCTGGTGATCCTCGCTCGGGGGTTGCGGGCGTATCCCGATCGGCGGCTGGTGATCCTGGCGGCGCTGCCGATGCTGGGCTCGCTGGTGCCGTTGGTCCTGGCCATTGCGATGGCCCTGCTGGGCGGCATTGGCATTGTCACCGACGGGGCCGAGCCGTGGCTGGCCTACTGGCAATCGGGCGAGTTCTGGTTGCTGGTTCTGGTCGGCTACGGGGTCATCGGCCTGGTGGCCGTCGGCGATTTGCTCGCGCTTCCGGGGCGGAGGGCGCTGGTGGTCGAACGGCACCACGGCCAGACTGCCTCGTTGGCGGCGCCGCATCCGGTCGAGTTGGAACTCATCAACCAGTCGCGCTGGGCCATCGGGCTGACGGTGGCCGACGACGTGGGCAACGATTTGCGGGCCACGCCCGAGGACTTTGAGTTAGCGCTTGCCGGTCGCAGCCGCACGACGTTGGAATATCAGGTGACCGCCTCGCGGCGGGGACGCTTTCGGTTGGAGCGGGTCTACGTGCAGATGCAGTCGTCGCTGGGCCTCTGGCGGCGGCATGTGCGGTACGCCATCGAGTCGACGATCGACGTCTACCCGAATCTCGTGCAGCTTGAGCAATACGCGCTGCTGGCCCGCCAGAACCGCCTCAGCCTGTTGGGGGTCCGTAAGAGCCGTCGGGCGGGTGGCGACAACGAGTTTGAACGGCTCCGCGACTACACGCTGGACGACAACTACAAACACATCGACTGGCGGAGCACCGCCCGACGCGGCAAGCTCACGGTCCGCGACTTCCAGATTGATCAGTCGCAACGGCTGATCTTCATGATCGATTGTGGGCGGATGATGACCAACCACGCGGCGGGGCTGACGCTGTTGGATCACGCCTTCAACAGCATGCTGATGCTCAGCTACGTGGCGCTGGCACACGGCGATCAGGTGGGGCTGGTGACGTTTTCCGACGATATTCACTCCTACGTGCCCTTGGGCGGGGGGAGTCGGCATTTGAATCGCCTGCTACACAACAGCTTCGATCGCTTCGCCCGACCGGTTGAAAGCCGCTACGACACGGCCTTTTTGCACGTGGCTTCGCATTGCCTGAAGCGATCGTTGGTGATTCTGGTGACGAATGTGATCGATGAAGTCAACGGCTTGCAGATGCGGCAGTACCTGGGCACGCTGGCTGGGCGTCACCTGGTCTTGGGGGTGCTGCTTCGCGATCGCCGGATTTTCGAATACGCCGACGCCCCCAATCCCGAGGGCTCGGCCTTGTACCGTGCGGCCGCGGCGGCTGAAGTGCTCATCTGGCGGCATCAGGTGTTGGCCGACTTGCAGGCCCAGGGCGTTCGCGCGCTGGATGTGTTTCCCGAGGAACTGACCGCCCCCTTGGTGAACCAGTATCTCGAGATCAAGGCCCGCCACTTGCTTTAGGGCCGCTTGCCGAAAAGCGGTGGGCCGTCCAACAATGCCTTGAGTAGCAATGCACGGAACAACCATGCACCAGGCCCCGCCCGACATCGTCCCAACTCGATCCCTCGCCCCCAAGCGTTCATGACCGCTGCTGATATCGTCATTCAAGGCGCGCGGGAACACAACCTGCAAAACGTCGATGTGGTCATCCCCCGCAATCAGCTTGTGTGCCTGACCGGGGTGAGTGGCTCGGGCAAGAGCAGTCTGGCGTTCGATACCTTGTACGCCGAGGGCCAGCGCCGCTATGTGACCAGCCTGTCCAGCTTCGCCCGCCAGTTCTTGGGGCAGATGCCCAAACCCGACGTCGATCAGATGTCGGGGCTGAGTCCGTCGATCTCGATCGCCCAGAAACTCGGGGGGCAAAACCCACGCAGCACCGTGGGCACGATGACCGAGATTTACGATTACCTGCGGGTGCTGTACGCGCGGGTCGGGACCGGTCACTGCCCCAAGTGCGATGCCCCGCTGGTCGGGCAGAGCCGCGAGCAGATCATCGACCGCATTCTGACGCTCCCCGAGGGCACCGCCTTTCTGCTGGCGGCCCCCTTGATTCGCGCCCAGAAGGGCGAGTTCCGCGACCTGTTTGACGACCTTCTCAAACAGGGCTTCCTGCGTGCGCGGGTCGATGGAACGACGGTCCGCCTGGACGACCCACCGCCCTTGGATCGCCAGCAGCGGCACACGATCGAAGTCATTCTCGATCGGCTGGTGGCTGGGCCGACGATTCGCGCCCGGGTGGCCGAAGCCGTGGAGCAAGGCCTGAAGCTGGGCGAGGGCGATCTGGTGCTGTTGCCCGACGAGCAGGCTCCCAGTGGCAAGCGTCGCACGGCGGCTGCGGGCGGCACGCTGGAGGAGCCAGTCTATCTGTCGAGCCGTTACAGTTGTATTCCCTGCGGCACCAGCTACGAGCCGCCCAGCCCGCAGTTGTTCAGTTTTAACAGCCCGCGGGGCATGTGCCTGGCCTGCCAGGGGCTGGGCGAGATTTTCACGTTTGTGCCGGAGTTGCTGATTCCCGAACCCAGCCGCTCGGTCAAACAGGGAGCCATCGACCTGCTGGGGCGTTGGAGTGACCTGGGCCGCTGGCGCAAGCACGTGTATGAAGGCGTGGCCGAGACCTTGGAGCGTGTTCACGATTTGCCCTCGGGCAGCATTCTGACCACACCCTGGAACGAGCTGCCCGAGGCGATTCGCGAGCAACTGCTGTACGGCACCGGCAGCCGGCACATCACCTACACCTGGCGGCAGGGCAGTTACCAACAAAAGTACGGCGGGCAGTTTGATGGGATTATTCCCACGCTGCTGACCCAGCATCGCGACGCCAAGAGCCGAATCAAGCGCGCCCAGCTTGAAAAGTACATGGCCACCCAGCCGTGTCATGCTTGCGGGGGCGAGCGGCTCAACGAG
>JBJHDE010000539.1:0-4132 GCA_050486385.1 Planctomycetales bacterium
ACTATCCGCGCAAGAAGAAAAGAAAGCCGATATCGCCCCCGACAATTCAACTCGCCACCGCCGAGCAAAAGCGTGCAGCCAAACGACTTATGGCCAAACAGGACCGAGTTCGGTTGGCGGCGTAGCGTGCCACTGGTGGCTTGTCCACCAGTGTGTGGTTCAGGCGGACAGTGCCGCCTAAGTTGCTTCTGTTCAATGGGTTACGAGGATATTCGTCGAAGAATAGCGAGCGTGGTCGAACACTGGTGGACAAGCCACCAGTGCCACAAGAGCTGCTTCCGCTGATCTTTGCAATGGCTTGGGAACCGCACTGGTCGCACCAAGACTCATCGAAGTGTTGCGCAAGGACCAGGAGCCATTCCGGAACGGGGTGGCTCACACGGAGACACGGAGCCGCGGAGGAACAGAGCCAGAAGCTCAAGACGTCGAAGTGTTGCACGGGAATCAACACGTGATGCAACAATCGAAACGAGCCTGAACGGGATCGTCAAACAGTTTCGCGCCCTCTGTCTCCGCGTGAACTCAATAGCCCGAGCATCTGGACTGTGATGCGGTCGCCCGCTTCGCGCACTCGTCGTCGAAAGACACTGCCGGCACGAGTATCGTTTGACCTGTTGTGCAGGAATCAGTCGGAAACGCTTTGGTTTAGCCACACCGCGGCGCGATCAGCGCCACCAGCCCCACCAGCGACTTCGCGGTTGCAGGGCTTCCAGGCTCTGGGTGACAAACATCGCCCCGGCGGCTTGCGGGTCGAAGCCCTCGGGCCAGCGGGTCTGATTGTCGTACAGGGCGCTGGTCAGCCGGATCGACGTAAACAGGGCCGTGCTGAGATCGGCCCCGCTGAGGATCGCGTAGCTGAAGTTGGCCTTGTTGATCTGGGCCCCCGAGAGGTCGGCCCCGGTCAGATCGGCCGAGTGGAAATTCGCCCCGTCGCAAATCGCCCGACCCAGGTCGGCCCGGGTGAGATCGGCATTCTGCAAGTCGGCGAATTTCAGGCTGGCTCGTTCCAGCACCGCGTCGGACAATTGGGCGGATGTCAGGTTGGCCCGGCCCAGGTCGGCTTCGGTCAGATCGGCATCTACCAGATTGGCGTCGGTCAGATCGGCATCCAACAACGACGCCCCCACCAAATTGGCCCCCCGCAGGTTGGCCAAACTCAGCACCGCATCGCGGAGATTGGCTCCGGGCAAGTCGGCCTCGGCCAGGGCGGCGTGATGCAAACGGGCGGCCGTCAGCGAGGCGGCCATGACCACCCGCATCACATTGCCGCTCTTTTGGCTCCGAATTTCAATCATCCGTCGCTTATCCCCCGTCCGCGAGGCTCTTGGGGTGAAAGGCCTCCCTCGGTGATCCGGCTGGCAGGAGTGGTCTCGGTTCGCTGGTGGCACCCCATTGGTTCAGCACGTCCCCTGTGCCGAAGCCGGGCGTTAGCCGCTCTCCCGTTGGGTGGGGCTTGCGAAGCCCGTCGGGGTGGCGACCCCATAAACCAAGGCCGTGAGGGGGGCGGGTCAAGCGACCTTGCCTCCATCCACCGTTGAGAATATCCGCGCGCGGTGGCGAAAGCCACCAGTTCGCGAAAACTTGGGGAGATTTCTTCAGGCCGTTTGAGCGGTCTTCGAGGGGCTGGTTGAGCGGGGCCTCACTGAATGCCCAGCAGCTCGACATCGAACTTGAGCGTCGAGTGCGGGGGAATCGATCCGTCGGGCGTGCCGTTGGCCCCGTAGCCCATGTGTGGCGGGACGATCAGCTTCCGCTTGCCGCCGACCTTCATGCCGGCCACGCCGTCATCCCAACCCCGAATCACCTGGCCCTTGCCCAAGGTGAAGGTGAACGGCCGCCCGCGCTCGACCGAGCTGTCAAACACCGTGCCGTCAATTAAACGTCCGGTGTAGTGGACTTGCACGGTCTGCCCCTCCCGGGGCGTCTCGCCGGTGCCAACGACCTCGTCGATGTACTGCAAACCGCTCCGCATGGTCACCGTGCCGGCGGGCACCCGGTCCTCGACCGCGGTGGTCCCGGGCGGACCCGCCGTGGTCACATCGCCCGCCGCCACACCGCTGTTGGAGTTTTTGGTGCAGCCGCCCACAGCGCAGAGGGACAAGCTCAGCAGGAGAGCGATTTCGCGGTGCATGATGGGTCGTCCTGGAACATGGGGTGCGTCGAACTGTGGGGTGGCCCATCCTTTGGCCAAGACAAGCCCAAAGGCTTGCTTTCCCCCTTACGCTGCGACTCCGGGTGGTGGAGTGTATCGCAGTGGCAGACTCCTGCCGAGATCAAAAGCGGTCGCCCCTGCGGTCGGTGGGGCCAACTCGTCAGCCATTCGCCCAGGGCTGGTTGCCGCTGGGGCCAAGCTTGTGTACAGAGGAACACGCTGGCGGTCCCTGGTCCTCTTGGTTGGATGGCAACGACATGTTCTCGCTGCGGGTTGAGCTGTTTCTTCAGGGCGTGGTTCTCGTGAGCATCGTGCTGCTGATGGTCGAATTGCAGTTGGAAGACCCCGGCCCCGTGTGGTGGTATCTCGATCTGATCGTGGTGTCGATCTTCAGCGTCGAGTATGTCCTGCGACTGGCCCGCTCGCGGCCCCCTTGGAAGTACGGCTTCAGCTTCCTGGGAATCGTCGACCTGCTGGCGATCCTGCCCTTCTTTCTCACCTTCATGGGGGATCTGCGGGCCTTGCGACTGCTGCGGCTGCTGCGGATCGTCCGGGCGCTCAAGCTGCAACGGCTCAACGAGTCGCTCTCGCGTTTTCTTTTCTCGTTCGGCAAAATCGGCACTGAGCTAAAAGTTATTGGGACGTTGTTGTTTTTTGTGCTGTTTGTCAGCTCGATTGCGGTGTTCGAGGCCGAGCGTCGGGCCCAACCCGAGGCCTTTGGCGATTTTGCCAGCAGCTACTGGTGGGCGATTGTCACCATGACCACCGTGGGCTACGGCGACCAGGTGCCGATCACCATCTTTGGCCGGATTGCGGCGGGGTTTACGGTCATCGTGGGGCTGATCGCCTTCGGCGTGTTCACCAGTGTCGTGGGCACGGCGTTTCTCACCACGATTCAGCGCAACAGCGTCGACATCACCCAGACCAGCCGCGAGCGTCTGGACCGGCTGGTGGAACTCACCGGCATGCATGAACAGCGGATCGTCGACGAGGCCCTGGGCTACCTCGAAATCATCTACGACGTCGAGAACCGCCTCAGCCCCCAACCCTTTGTGCAGTTCGATACCAGCGAGCAGGTCTGCCAGCGTTCGCTGTAACGGCCGGCGGGGATTTGCGCTCAAGCAAGAACATCCCACCGACCCTCGCACCGGCCGCGACCGGTGGAAGCCGGCTACGTTGTCGTCAGGCGGGGTGGGGTGTTGCCGCCTCGGGGCTTGAAGCGCTGGCCAGCGCGGTCCCGCCGGCGGTCCCGTTCCTTCTTGATTCGGAGGTGTTCCTATGCATTCAGGTTCCCCCAAGGCGACCGACTCGCCGGGCTTGTACGAACTGACCGATGCCGACCTTGAGCAGGTGTCGGCCGGCAAGTCGAGCGCGCCCTATTCGCCAAGTCGTTCGCGGCGTCCGCCCAACCCCATCCGGCGTGGGCCGGGTGGCGGCCGTGGAGGCCGAGGTGGCGGTGGCGGCGGCGGTGGCGGCGGTTGATCGCCCCCGCCCACGACCGTTGTGACCGAGAGTGTTCCTCAAACGCCCACGGCCCGGCCCGCACACCCAGAGTGTATGCACGGGTCGGGCCGTGTGTCATGAACGCACGCGAGTCAAGCCGCGGCCGGATCAGTACATGTCGTGATCCATGCCGCCCTTCTTCTTGTCGCCCTTGGGCTGCTCGGCGATCAGGGCATCGCTGGTCAGCAGCAGGATGGCCACGCTGGTGGCGTTGACCAGGGCGGTGCGGGTGACCTTGGTGGGGTCGATGATCCCGGCTTCCACCAGATTCTCGTAGGTATCGCTGGCGGCGTTGTAGCCGAAGTTGACATTCTTGTCGGCCAGCACCCGCTCGCAGACGATGCCGCCGTCTTGACCGGCGTTGGTGGCAATCTGGGTCAACGGGGCCCGGCAGGCACGCACGACGATGTTGTAGCCCACCAGCTCGTCTTCGGTCAGGCCATCGGGCTTGATCGTCTGGCTGGCACGCAGCAAGGC
>JBJHDE010000540.1:0-4131 GCA_050486385.1 Planctomycetales bacterium
ACCGCGACCACACCCAGATCCTGCTCGAATACGGGACCATCCGCGCGCCGTTTGATGGTGTCATCACCCGCCGCACCTTCGACACTGGGGCTTTTGTTCAATCGGCGACCACGGGACGGGCCGCCCCACTGTTCACGGTGGTCCGGACCGACCGGTTACGGATCATCGCCAGCGTTTCCGAATCCGAGGCCCGCACGGTGCGGGTGGGCTTGCCCGCCGAGTTTCAGTCCAACCGACGCGACCGGCCGCCACGCATGGGCCGAATCGTGCGAACGGCGGCCGCCCTGGATGCCAACACACGGACGATGCGGGTCGAACTGGAACTTGACGAGCCCGCCTCTGACCTGCGACCCGGCGAGTTCGGGGCTGTCCTGATCCGCTACAGCGACGACGAGACCGTATCGCGGCCAGGCGAGGGATCCGCCAACGCAATGCAATGATATTTCCGCAAGAACCAGCAATGCTGGTCAAGTCGGTTCATGCGATACTATGACATCAGACGATTTTAGGATTAGGGCGCTCCCTCGAAAGAGACGTAGGTCCTCCGGCTTCCAAGTCCCGGCAAACGAATGGTCTCGGCACGGTCATGCACGGATGCACGCCACCGGGAAACCCCACCAATAAGGAGCTGAGTCCATGGATGGACAAGGTATCGAATATCCCACGACAGGTGGTGTGTGGGCCCGTTGGTCAGCCGCCTTGACCCTTGCGGCTGCGCTTGGCGGATGCGCCATGCCAGCACCCCGACTCGCGTCCCCCGAGGTTCAGCCAAGGCTATCCTCTCCTAAGAGGCAGGTCGCCCAAGCGGTTCAAACCGCCACCGCCCCAGTCCAGCCCGTGGGCCATTCGCAGCCGTTACTCGCCTTCGACGAGGACGCGGATGTGGGGGGCGCGGCCGCCCCCCTCCCCGAAACTCCCGCGCTCGGCCCCGATGTGCTGCCCATCGATCTGGTGACGGCCTTCCAGTTGGCCGGGGCCAACAACCTGCAAATTGCGGTCGCCCGCGAGCGGATTCGCGAGGCCCAGAGCCGCCGCGATCAGGCGGCCGTCCAGTGGCTGCCTTCGTTGCAGATGGGCGTGGGGTATAACTATCACGATGGCACCGTGCAGACCGCCGATGGGCGGATCATCAACACCAGCCGGAATGCCCTCTTTTACGGCGGAGGTCCCAACCTGGGACCGGGGCCGCTGACCGGCCCCGGCGGGCCGCCGGCTCGGTTATTCCTGGGCGTTCCCTTGGCGGACGTGCTGTTTCCTCCCCTGGCCGAACGCCAGGAGACCCGCGCGGCCCAGGCGGCCTCGGTGGCGACCTTCAACGACACGCTGCTTGAGGTCTCGCTGGCCTACTTGGCCCTGGTGCAGGCCCAAGGCGATGCGGCCATTGCCCAGGAGGCCGCCGACAATGCCCAGGAATTGCTGCGATTGGTCGAGACCAATGTCCGGGCTGGCACGGCCCCACCGGCCGACGAGTTTCGCGCCCGGGTCGAACTGGCCGAGCGTCAACGGCAGCGGCTGGCCGCCGAGGAATCGGCCCATGTGGCCTCGGCCGAGTTGGTTCGTCTCCTGCGGCTCGACCCGGGGTTGACCGTGTTTCCCTTGGAAGGCGAACCAGGCCCCGTGCGGCTGGTGGCCCCGGATTCGCCCCTGCCAGAGCTGCTGTCCCAGGGGCTGCGTAGTCGTCCCGAGTTGGCCCAGAACCAGGCCTTGGTTCAAGCCACCATCGAGCGGATGCGGCAAGAGAATTGGCGCCCCTGGCTGCCCAACCTGCAAGTCGGCATGAGTGGCGGCGGATTTGGTGGCGGTCAAGGATCGCACATGGGCGACTTCAGTGGACGGGCGGACTTCGACGCCCTGGTCGTCTGGGACGTTCAAAACCTGGGACTGGGCAACCGCGCCCGACAACGGGAGCGGAGGAGCCAGCATCGCCAAGCCAACATGGATGCGCAGGCGATCATGGACCAGGTGGCCGCCGAAGTGGCCACGGCCTACCACCAGGTGCGATTTCGCCAGCAACAACTCGAGGTGGCTCGCACCCAGGTCGAAGCCGCCGACGAGGCCCTGCCGCTCAACCTTCAGGGCGTTCTTGGTGGCGATCTGCGTCCCATCGAGGCCCAGCAGGCCATCCAGGGCCTGGCGGATGCCCGTCAACGTTACCTGGCCGCGGTCGTCGACCACAACCGGGCGCAGTTCGAACTCCTCCGGGCTCTGGGGCAACCACCCAGCCCAGCCGCCTGGCCCGAGAAGTGACGACCGGCGCCCCCGGGGTCCGTTCCGTGATCTAGCTCACAGAAAAACTATGAAAACATTTCACAATCGTCGCCCAGGTCAAATTCACGGGGTTTGATTCCCCCCACCGCATGGATCGACCCAGGGGCGAAGTGATCCACGGGACGCGCAGCGGTCGGCTGCCCTATCATTTAAGGCGACTGGTCGAGTAAGATTGGTAAGAGGGAGCGACTCTAGGAGTATCGAGCCGCCCCTCAAACCAATTCCTCCGGCTGTCGGATCATGCGGGAGCTGTGGCACATCCGAAACTGCTCGTTGTTCGAGCGGCTCGATCCCGAGCAACTTGAACAATTGGAGCGATGGGCGCGGATTCGTACCTTTCCCGCCAAGAGCGCCGTCTTCTTGCCCGATGACGTAGCGGATGGGGCCTTGTTGCTGGCTTCGGGGCGGGTACGGATTTGCTCCTCGACGCCCGACGGCAAACAACTGATCCTGGCCTTCATCGAACCTGGCGAACTGTTTGGCGAGCTGGCCCTGATTGAGCCTGGCCACCGCGACCAGCGGGCCGAGGCCGTCACCGAGTCGACCGTGATCCTGCTGCCAGGCGCCGAACTCCGGGCAATGATGGAAGCAACCCCCCATTTATCGCTGGGGGTGACCAAACTTATTGGCCTGCGGCGGCGGCGGATTGAACGCCGCCTCCAGCATTTGCTGTTCCGGACCAACCGCGAACGGCTGGGACACTTGCTTCTGGAATTGGTCGAGGAGTATGGTCGGCCACATGAGCAAGGCGTTTTGCTGGATCTCAAGATTTCGCATCAGGATTTGGCCTCGATCATTGGCGTCACCCGCGAGAGTGTCACGATGTTGTTAGGAGAGATGCAGTTGGCTGGGCTCGTCAAGGTGAGTCGCCAGCGTGTCGTGATCCGAGACCTGGACCGGCTGGCAAACGAGCTTGAAACTCGCCCACCGGCTGTTACCGCTCCGAGGGCGGTGCGTGACCCTGGGCCGAAAGTGCATCGCTCAGCACCTCCCAAGAAGGGGGTCGAGCCCTTTTCGGGCTAATACTTGATTGAGAACGGATTCCCTGAGCCGACTTGAGGTGGGAGTCCGGTCGCCTGGAGCACGTGTGGGGGAGCCCTGCGAAAAAGGGGAATTAATGTCGGATTGTGTGGTGGCTCACAGACCCGTTCCAACTCAAAGTCGACGGTTAATGGTAGTTGTGATTTGACAGGACGTGATGATTGAATTTCTCTTGAGGTGGCTGGCCCCGCCGGTTCAACAACCGCCTTTGGGCCACGCCCTGGTCGATCGAAGTCGCCGCCGTTCTCTTCGTCCGCCAACTGCCGCTTCTGGCGGTTGAGGAGCGCACCTATGAATCAACCCACTCATATTGACTCCTCGTGGGACTCCTGTCCACGCGGAACGCTCAAACAGTTGGGTCGCCGCGCGCGGTCGCAGCGCCGTCAATGGCGGGCCTTTCGCGTGACCGCCGCCGCCGTGGCCATTTTCTTGGTCGTAGGCTATAGCTACCGCGCGCTGGCTCCCCATCTGCATGAACCGTCCTATGGCGGCATCACCTGCACGCAGGTCGCCCAGCGGATGCCAGCCTATCGCGAGGGAACGCTGGATCGCGAGCTTGTGGTGAAGATCGAAACGCACCTGGACCAGTGTCCCGATTGCCGTCGGTTTGCGACAGGGTGCATCGAGGATCCTGGCCTGACTCTGGTTCAGTTGTCGCGTTGCGATTGCCATAGCTGCCAGGAGCCCAGGCCTGCTGCGCCCATCACCGCGACCCACGCCGCGCCGATGATCCCCATCGCCCTGATCGCTCGCCGCTGAGTGTGGCGCATCTCACCGACAGGTCACGGCCTGATCTCCGATACTGGAGAAAGACGCTCGCAA
>JBJHDE010000541.1:0-4120 GCA_050486385.1 Planctomycetales bacterium
CCCTTAGAGCGGGCTCGCCAAACGGCCCAGTACACCTCGGAACGCTTGGCCTTGCCGATTGAGTTTGACGATCGGCTCAAGGAAATCCATGTCGGCGTGTTCCAGGGACTCCGCTGGGACGAGGTCTGCGCCCGCTATCCCGACGACGCCCAACGTTGGGTCGATCACGAACCCGATTTCGCGCCGCGGGGCGGCGAGAGCCGTCGGGCGCTCATGGACCGAGGGGCCGAGGTGCTTGAGGCGATTCGGGCGTCGGGCCGCGATTGCGTGGCGGTGTTCTCGCATGGGGCCCTGTTGGCCGCCGCCATCAAGGCCCTGATCGGCGTGCCGGCCGAGCGGGCCCCGTTCAGCCTTCGCAACGGCGCCATCAGCCAGGTGGGGTGGCGGGATCAATGGCGTTTGGTCTCGCTCAACGAGACCGGGCATCTCACCGCAGTATCTTTGGCTCCGCTCAAGTGAGTGGCTCCAACTGAGTCCTTGGGTCCGGTCGGGGAATGGGGCGGGTTGTGGGCGAAGTCCCCGGCAACGAATCGGGTCGCATCACCGGGAAGCCATCGCCGATGGTTCGCAGACGCCCGGCGGGTCGGTAAGATCGGGCCCATAGATCCCTGGGCCCGTACCGAAGAGTCTGCCGTCGATGACCCACCCCGTGCTGATTGCTGGCCAATGGCGGCCGGCTGAGATGAGCGGTTCGTTCCGCGCCAAGAATCCTACCACCGGCGAGACCCTGCCGGACGAGTACCCGGTGAGCCGCTTCGCGGACATCGACGCCGCCCTTGAGGCCGCCCACGCCGCCTTCCACCAGCTTCGTGCATCGGACGGCAAGGCGATTGTGCGGTTCTTGCGGAACTATGCCGAGCGAATCGACGCCGCCAGCGAGGCGATTTGCGCCGCGGCCCATGCCGAGACCGGTTTGCCGATCCAGCCGCGTTTGGCCGCCGCCGAGTTGCCGCGGACCACCGGCCAACTGCGTCAGGCGGCCGACGCGGCCGAGAACGGATCGTGGCGGCAGCCCACGATCGACACGGCCAACAACATCCGTTCGTACCTGAATGCGCTTGGCCCGGTGGCGGTGTATGGGCCCAACAACTTTCCGCTGGCGTTTAATGGCATCAGCGGTGGCGACTTCGCAGCGGCCCTGGCGGCCGGCAACCCGGTGATTGCCAAGGCCCACCCCTTGCATCCCACGACCAGTCGCCTGCTGGGCGAATTGGCCCACGCCGCGGCCACCGAAGTGGGGCTGCCTCCCGGCACCGTGCAGATGCTGTATCGGATCAGCCGCGAGGATGGCCCACGCCTGGTGTCGGACCCGCGGATCGCCGCGACGGGCTTCACCGGCAGTCGCACCGCCGGGCTGGCGCTCAAACAAGCCGCCGAGGCCGCCGGCAAGCTGATCTACCTGGAAATGTCGAGCATCAACCCGGTGCTGATCCTGCCCGGCGCCTTGGCCGAACGATCCGAGGCCATCGCCGACGAATACACCGCAAGCTGCCTGATGGGGGCCGGCCAGTTCTGCACGAACCCCGGCCTGGTGATCCTACTGGCCACCGAGGCAACGCCCCGCTTCGTGGATCAACTGGTCGAGCGGTTCAGCAAGGCCAACGCGGGCGTGCTGCTCTCGGCCGATGGGGCCCAAGGTCTGGGGGCCAGCGTCGAGGCCATCGAGGCCGCCGGGGCCGAACTGCTGACCGGCGGTGACGCCATCCCCGGCCCGGCCTGCCGCTTCGCGAATACGCTGCTCAAGACCACGGCCAGCCGATTTTTGGAAGCCCCCGAGGCCTTCCAGACCGAGGCCTTCGGCAATGCCGCGCTGATCGTGATTGCCGACGATGGGGATCAGGCCCAGCAAGTGGTCGCCGCTCTGGAGGGCAATCTCACCGGCTGCATCTACTCGCACACCGGAGGCGAGGACGACGCCTTGTACGCCAAACTGGAACCCGGTCTGCGAGTCCGGGTGGGGCGATTGCTCAACGACAAAATGCCCACCGGCGTGGCGGTCAGTCCCGCAATGAACCACGGCGGGCCTTACCCTGCCACGGCTCATCCTGGCTTCACGGCGGTGGGGATACCCGCGGCGATGCGGCGATTTGCCCAACTCGAGTGCTTCGACGGCGTGCGGTCGCACCGGTTACCGCCCGCCCTGGCCGATAAGAATCCCACCGGCACCCTGTGGCGGCTGGTGGATGGCCAATGGTCGCAACGCGACCTCGAAGGCTAGTCGGCCAGCGACCGGGTTTCCGGCCAGGACTGACCACCGCGGCGACGGGTCGGAGTGCCGTGCGCTGGGCGGAAACCGAGCTTGACGCGCGCGGCGCGCCTCTGCTACGACACCCAACCTTGTCGTATCGGCTCGGTCCTCGGGACCACATGAGCCGAAATTCAAAAAACGTGGGGCCAACCCGCCGAGTCGCCCAACTTCCCATGTCGGGCCGATCTCTGGCGGTCCCCGGAGTGCCAACAGGTCCACCGCCTGAGGCACCCCCGGGTGGTGCGTTCCTCCGAACTTTTTCCTTGTTGGGGCGGATCCCATGCCCGCGCGCATCGCCTTGCTGCTGCTTGTGGTCGTCGTCGCGACGCCAGCGGCCGCTCAACCCGGCCGAGTGCAGTTCGGGCAACCCTTGCAAGGTCCGGACGGGGCCGGCGTGTCGATGAACTCGACCTTCCAGCCGGCACCCACCTATCCGTATGGGCAGCCGCCGGTGGCCTCCGGCGTGTTTGCGGGTCCACCGGCTGGCGGAACCTATCAGCAAGGCGGCGGCTATGGCACCGGCGGATACCCTGGGGGGGCCGGGTCGCAGCCCTATGCCCCCATGCAGCCGTTTTCGGGATTTGATCCCGTTCCCAGCCAGCAGACGCAGTTTCAACAGCCGTACTACGATCAACTCGGCAGCGGCTACATCCCCCGCGATCAGGTGTTGGTCTACCGGCCCGATCGCCTGCGGGAAGTCGATTTCAGCTACTCTTTCATTCCGGCGCTGAGCCAAGGTCAGCTCAGCGTCCAAGAAATCGACCTCAGCGCGACCCTGCAGTTCAATCCGTTTCGTTTGGCCTCGCCGCTGACCCTGCGGCCGGGTGGACGCATGACTCTGTGGGGCGGACCCGAGAATCCTCCGCTGGGGCCGCGGACTTACGACCTGTTTTTGGGCGTCGGGTGGCAACCGCAGATTACCGATCGATTTCTGTTGGACTTGGAAGCCCAACCCACTGTCAGTACCGACTTTAAGCGGACCAGCGGCTCGCTGCGGATCCTGGGGCGGGTGATGGGCATCTATGCCTGGAGCGACAATCTCGACATCGCGGCGGGGGCGGTGTACCTGGATCGAGATTCCGTGGGAGTCCTGCCCGTGGGCGGCGTGGTTTATCGCCCCAGCGACCGACTCGAGATGCAATTGCTGTTTCCGCGTCCCAAGGTTCGTTACCGAGTCGAGCCGTTCCCCTACTTCCAGGCTGAGACCTGGGTCTATCTGGCGGGCGAGTACGGCGGCGGCCACTGGTCCGTTGAACTGGACAATGGTGTCGATGATCGATTTGACTACAACGACATCCGGTTTTTCGGCGGGGCGGAGATTATCACTCCCCTGCGAAGTCGGGCGTTTGTGGAGACTCACGGAGGCACCCTATGGCCCGGCTTCGCATGCCGCTGGAGCGGCTGCTACTGCTGGCTGCCTTGTGGATGAATGGCAGCGGGGTCTCGGCTCAGGTTGTTGAGCCGGCCTTCGCCGACCAACCCCCGCGCGAACCCACCGCCTGGAGCGATCGGCTGGCCCATCGCAACACCATCGACAGCGATGGTGGCGGCCTGCTCCGCAGCGCCGAGCCGCTGCTGATGTACGAGGCCCCCGACGAACGAACCTACCACGAGCCCGAACCTGGCTTGATCGAGCGGATGTTCGTGCGGAATGTGTTCGACATGAGCTACATTCCCGGCAACGCCCGGGGGGCGAATCGTAGCATCCAGATGACCGACCTGTCGGTGACCACCTCGGTGGCCATGCCGGGATCGACCGAGGACCTGGCACTGATCATCTCGCCAGGATTCATCGCCCGACTTTGGGAGGGCCCGACTTCGGTCGACCTGCCCAACACGCTGTACGACACCTGGCTGGATACCACCGTCCGC
>JBJHDE010000542.1:0-4102 GCA_050486385.1 Planctomycetales bacterium
GCGTGCCGTGGGGGCACGGCCCAGGGCCTGCTCATACAATACGCCAATCCGTTGAGTATCGTCCAGTTCGTTCGCGGACAACAGCCGAATCGCCGCGTGGCGGGCTTCGAGCATCACCACGGGGCTTTTCATTAAGACCAGAGCCTGCGTGGCCAGGGTGCTCGTCGTGCGTCGTCCCATCACGATATTCGGGTCGGCCGCGTCGAAGGCCCGAAGAATCTCGTCAGTGGCGTTGCGGAAGGCGGGCAGATACACGCTCCGCCGGGTGCTGGAGAAGTCGTAGCCAAACTCCTTGCCGGTCCCCGACTTGATGCCCGAGCCGCCCATCCGCAAGTCCAACCGGCCACTCAGGACCAGCATCGAGTCGCGGATGGCCTCGGCATCCAGCCGCCGCCGGTTCTGTCGGGCCAGCAGGCGATTGTCGGGATCGATCGTGGCCAACTCGGGCCGCGGAGCGCTCGACAAGCGGTAACTTTCCGACAGCACCAACCGCCGAATCAGCCGCTTGATCGACCAACCATCTTCAACAAACGAATGGGCCAAGTGGTCCAGCAATTCGGAATGCGACGGCGTTTGGCCGGTCGCCCCAAAATTGTCGGGAGTGCGGACCAGCCCCGCCCCGTACAAATGCTGCCAGACCCGATTGACGATCACCCGGGCCGACAGCGGGTTGTCGCCACTGGCGATCCACTCGGCCAACTCGCGGCGACCGCTTTCGCTCTCGGGGATACTCGGCGGCTCGGCCGTGGTCATGGCCACCTGCAAGAAGCCCCGTGGGACCTCGGGTCCATGATTGCGGGGATTGCCACGAATGCAGATCACATAGTCGCTGGGCTTGTCCTCGTCAGTGACACCCATGACCTTGTTGGGCCCCGGCGGGGCCTTT
Source organism: Planctomycetales bacterium (assembly GCA_050486385.1). Classification (GTDB taxonomy): domain Bacteria; phylum Planctomycetota; class Planctomycetia; order Pirellulales; family Pb10988; genus JBJHDE01. Next base: position 887 of record JBJHDE010000542.1, read on the forward strand.
TTCTTGATCTCAGCCAAAGTCTTTTCGGCGGCCTCGACCTGTTTGGTGGCCGCGGCCAGGGCGGCTTGATCGGGCTGCTCTTTGGGTTCAATCGCCAAGTCACCATCGCGCGGCAACCACTGGATCGCGTCGGCGATCACATGCCCTTGCGTTCCGCGATTGCTGATCGTCACGCTGCCGGCGGTGCCGGCTTTGAAGGTGAATTCCCCCAGCGAGACGAACGTGCCATCAATCGGTGGCGGCTTGGTCTGGTCGACCGTTTGCTCGGTCTCGCCTTCGGCATGGCGAATGGTGACCGGCACGTTGTTGGCGCGGTTCGTCGCTCCGGTGTAGGCCAGCCGCACCTCGTACCGCCCGGTGTGGGGCAGCTTGGGAGTGTAGGTGACGTGCCGGTTGCCCTTGTCGGTGTTCTGATCGTGATGGTAACCCCGATGAACGAAGCCGGCGTTGGAGGACGACTCTTGCCATTCGCCCACCCGCTGGGCATCGACATCGTCCACGACGATGCCTTTCAGCGATTCGAGCGATTTGCTCTTGGGATCGGGTGCCGTGCCGGTCAGCTTGGCCACGGCGTCTTTGGCCAGCTTGAGTTCGGCCTCGGCCTGCTTGACCTGCTGTTCCCAGGCCTCGCGGGCCTTTTTCTGATCGGGAGGCATGGGCAGTTCGTGACTGACAAAGCCCGAGACATTGCCCGGCAGGAGGCTCTTGGTGCTGCGAAAGATGCCCGCCAGGGCGTAGTAATCGGCCGTGGGAATCGGATCGAACTTGTGATCGTGACACCGCGCGCAGCCAATCGTCTGGGCCAAAAAGGCCTGGCCAACGGCATCGATCTGTTCGTCGATGACCTCCATCCGCAACAGCTCTTTGTCTTGCAGTTCGTAGTTGATGGGGCCCAACATCAAGAAGCCCGTGGCCGTCAGCATTTCGGCCCGCTCTTGGTCGTCCCGGGCCGGCAACAGATCGCCGGCGATATGTTCGCGAATCAGTTGATCGAAGGGCTTGTCGCGATTGAAGGAGTCGATGACATAGTCGCGGAACCGCCAGGCATCGGGAAAAATCCGCGTGCGGCCTCCGCCGCTGCTCTCGGCAAAGCGGACCACGTCCAACCAGTGCCGGCCCCAACGCTCGCCAAACCGCGGCGAGTCCAGCAGCCGATCCACCGCGGATTCCCAGGCCTGTTCGAAGTCCTGGTCCGCGGCGGTTTCAAACGCGGCCAGTTCCTCGGGCGTAGGCGGCAGGCCGGTCAAATCGTAACTCAACCTTCGCAGCAATGTCCGCGGTTGGGCCCGCTCGCTGGGAGCAATCCCCTCGGCCTCGAGCCGCGCCAGCAAGAAGCCGTCAACCGGGTCGCGCGGCCAATCCTGCTGATTCACACGGGGAACGTCCGGCGCGGTAATCGGCCGATACGACCAGAACTCGCGACCCTGCTCCAGATCGATACCAACATAGGCCCGCTTGGCCGATTGACCATCGCGGGGGTCAGGCGCCCCGAGGGCGATCCACCGCTCGAAGTCGGCAATGACACTTGCCGGGAGCTTGCCGTCCGGCGGCATCTCAAAGAACTCGTGCCGCAGAGCCGGCATCAAGGTGCCTTCGTCCGGCTTGCCGGGCACCACAATCGGACCCGAATCGCCCCCGGCCAGCAGCCCCTCGCGGGTGTCCAGCAGCACGCCCGCATGCACGTCCTTGGCGTCTCCGGAGTGGCATTCGTAGCAATGCTTGATCAGCACGGGGCGGATCTTCTTCTCGAAGAAGGCCACATGCTCGGCGTCGAGCTTGTCGTCGGCCAGCAAGGTTCCGCCACCGCCCACCAGTACGGCGAGCGCCCACGGCACGATTTGAAACTTTGCGGAAAACCAACGGTCGCGGTGCATCGGGCAGCCTCGTGAATCGTCGCGTTCGGGTCGCTTACGGTTCGTCAGCGTCGGGTCGGAGCTAGCAAGAACATCAGACATCAGGCCAGGATCCCTTCAATCACTCGTGAAGGTTCCACGCCGGTCAGCTTGGCGTCAAGTCCTTGGAACTTGATCGTAAAGCGGCTGTGGTCGATTCCCAGCAGGTGCAGCATGGTCGCGTGCAGATCGTGGACACTCACCGGATTCTCAACGGCGGCGTAGCCCAGTTCGTCGGTGGCTCCGTAAGACGTGCCGCCGCGAATTCCGCCGCCAGCCAGCCAGATGGAGAAGCCCTTGTTGTGGTGGTCGCGACCGGTTCCCCCCTGCGACATGGGCGTGCGACCGAACTCGCCGGCCCAGACGATCAGCGTATCGTCGAGCATCCCCCGGGCCTTGAGATCCTTGATCAGCGCCGCACAGGGGCGATCGACCTCTTCGGCCTTGTACTGAATGCCCTGCTTGACCCCGCCGTGATGATCCCAGTCCTTGTGATAAAGCTGAATGAATCGCACGCCCCGCTCGGCCAGCCGCCGAGCCAACAGGCAGTTGCTGCCGAAAGAGCCATCGCCCGGCTTGCAACCGTACTGCTCGAAGGTGCTGGCCGGTTCGTCCTGGGTGGCCATCAGTTCCGGCACGCTGGCCTGAAGCTGAAAGGCCATCTCGTACTGCACGATGCGGGTGGCGATCTCAGGATCATGGACCAGCGCGTTGTGCTGGGCGTTGAGTGCATTGACCGCCCCGACCACGTCCTGCTGCCGCGGCCGCGAGATGCCCGGCGGGCTGGACAGATACAACACCGGGTCGCCATCGCTTCGCAGATGCACCCCTTGAAACCGACTGGGCAAGAAACCGCTGGACCACTGCCGTGCGGCAATCGGCTGATTCTGCCCGCCACGCCCCAAGCTGGTGAGCACCACGAAGCCTGGCAGATCCTCGACTTCGCTGCCCAGCCCGTAAGTGATCCAACTGCCCATGCTGGGCCGACCGGCAATCTGCGAGCCGGTGTTCATGAACATGTGGGCCGGATCGTGATTGATGGCCTCGGTGGTCATGCTGCGAACAATGCACAGCTCGTCGGCCACGCCGCCCAGTTCAGGAAACAGCTCGCACAGCTCGGCCCCCGAATCGCCAAACCGCTTGAACTTGAATTGCGGGCCAAAGCACACCAGCTTCTTGCCCTGCAACTGGGCAATCTGCTGGCCCTTGGTCAAGCTTTCGGGCATGTCCTGGCCATCCCGCTTGGCCAGTTCGGGCTTGGAGTCCAGCGTCTCCAGATGCGAGGGGCCACCGGCCATGGTCAGCCAGATCACCCGCTTGGCCT
>JBJHDE010000543.1:0-4100 GCA_050486385.1 Planctomycetales bacterium
GCACGGGCACGCCGGGACTGACGGTTTGCAACAGATCGCACAGTTCTTCAATCTCGTCCTCGGCCAGCTCGTCGACGCGATTCAGCAACAACACGTCGGCCTCTTCCAACTGCTTGCGGAAAATGTACTCGGCCTTGGGAGAGAAGCCGCCTGACTTGCGGGCGTGACTCAGAATGCGTCGCCCATGCGAGGGCTTCACGATCACGGCATACGGGGCCACGGTGAATTGCGCTTCGTAAAGCTGCCGCAGCGGTTGAATGACGGTGGCCACCAGATCGGTGCAGCTTCCTACGGGCTCGGCGAGAATCAAATCCGGCCGCTGCTCCTGGGCCAATTGGCCAACCACATCGGTCAGTTCATCAAATCGGCAACAGAAGCAGGCCCCGGCGACCTCGCCCACCCGATGACCCTGGGCCCGCAGCGTGGCGGTATCCACCAGATCGGCCGCTTGATCGTTGGTCACCAGGGCCACCCGCCGGCCGGCCTGCTGATACCGCTGGGCCAACTGCCCCAGCGTCGTGGTTTTGCCCGCGCCCAAGAATCCGCCGATCATGACAAAGCGGATGGTGTCACTCATGCTGGGCCTCGTTGGTTCGAGAAAGCTGGCCATGGCCGAAGTCGTGCCAAGCACGTGTCGGCCATTGGCTTGTGGTCAATCGGCGGCCGCGGGTTTCAGATGCCGATCGAAAAAGGTCGTCGCCTTGCCGAGCGATGCGTCGGTCAGAAAGTGCAGGCCTCCGTGACCGCCGCCCTTGAGAGTAAACAGCTCGACCTCGGCACCCGCGGTCTTGTAAGCCTTTTCCAGGATCACGCTTTGATCATGCGGCACGAGCGGGTCCTCGTCGCCGTGATAAATTAGCATCGGGGCCGACTGGCGGGTCACGTAAGTCACGGGGCTGGCCACTCGGCACTTGTCGGGGTTTCCGGCCGCCGGGACGCCCAACAGCTTGGAGACCAAATCCTGGACCCGTTCGTCTTGCTCGGCAATCGTGGCAAAGTCGGCGGGGCCAAACCAGTTGATGACGGCACTCACCTGGGGACTTTGGTCGCGGTGCGGTCCCAGCGTGAGAAACTCTTCGCGATCCGACGCCGAAGCCATCAGCGCGACCAGATGCCCACCGGCACTGGCTCCCCAAGCGGCGACGCGCTCTGGATCGAGTCCGTACTTGTCGGCATGGGCTCTCAGGTAACGGACCGCCGCGAAGCAATCTTGAATCTGTGCGGGAAAGGCGGCGTGATGGCTCAAACGGTAGTTGATGCTGGCCACGGCGTATCCATGACTGAGCAACAGATTCGACGGCCCCAGACCGTCTTTGCTGCCGGTCCGCCATCCGCCCCCATGAACCCACACGACCACCGGCACGGGTTCCTCGATCTTGCCCGGCAGGTACAGATCCAACGTCTGTCGCTCGTGCCCATCAGGCACATAGACCAAATCGCGATGCACCTCCGCATTGCGGCGGAATTCCTCGACTGGTTGTCCCACGGCGACGCTGGCCACCAGCATCGTCGCGACAATCCCCCATCCCAAGCGTTGGTTCATTCCCTGGTCCATCCCATGTGTGTGAAATCCCGCCCCCAGTCCCCTGACAAAACGGAACCCCTCCGCGAATAGAATAGGCACTCCGCCGGGCCGTTCAACGGGCGACCCAGCCGGCTCCCCCCGTTCCGTGGTGATAGCGTGTTGACTCCCAGGCCCAGGGGACCGGGTTTTTTCTTGGTGGAACACCCAGAAACTTCCTAGAAATTTCACCATCCGATGGGTGGCGGTTGCTAGCAGCATGTTGCTAGGCTCAAGGCTTACCTGGTGGGGGTGTGGTTATGGGTACCTCCATCCAAGGAGTTTCGGCCCGCGAATCCGTGGGCTGCTTTTCGTTGAATCGCGGTGCCTCCCCTCGTCTTATGGCACTGCCTCCGACCCGTTCGGGTTGAAGACTCCGCTTGATGAGGCGTCTCATGGCTGTGGCGATCTGTTTGTTTTGTGGAACCCACAAGGCCTCGGCCGTCGCGATGTGTCCGGCGTGCGGCGGCCGCCCGACATCGCCCGACGATGTCGCCAAGAGCCTGCTTTTGACCGATCGCCATCGCAGCGGCGAGCAACTCACCCATCTGTCCCAACAATTGCAACGCGGCGAAGGGGTCGAATTCGACGTCGTTGCCCTCGCCCGGGTGACCAGCGAACTCGAAAGCCAGCCGGCCTTGCTCCGCGATCTGACGAGCGCCGCGATGCCGACACCGCCCGAGGGTCAACGCCCGCTGTGGCGGACCCTTTCGGTCGGCTTGGCCGTTGCCTTGGTGCTGATCGTTTGCGTGCGGGCCTTTGGATAAGTTGGGTGGAACGCTAATACCTCGATTGAACTGCCAGCCATTCCGCTTGGGCTGGAATTGTTTCACGTGAAACAATTGTTCACTGACGGGATCGGCGTGAACTTGGGCCCCAGGCTGGCAGCATGCCCTTGGCCCCTTTCGACATAAACCCAATTGCAGAAGCAACTTACAAACATCCAGGCTCGGCGGCCTTGCGTCGGAACCAAATTGTTTCACGTGAAACAATTGTTCAGTAGGCCTAGTTCAGGTCACCGTTTCAGCAGGCCCTGAACGATCCGATCGAGTCGCCAGGCGGCCGCCTGGGCAAATCGGCCCGCCCCGCCGGCGAGAAATCGCCCCGAGTTCTGCGCCTGCTGCCAAATCCGCCGCCACCGTTCGGCGTCGTGGTGGGCCCGCAGGCACCGCATGAGCCGCAGCCGATCGGCCTCGGGCATGAGGCTCACCAGATGCGGCATCAGCCCTTCTTCGACATTGTCCTCGCGATCCGGCGCCAGGCACACGGGCACGACCTGCTCGACGGGCACTCCCAGGTCGGCGGCAATCGTCTCGACAGCTTCGCGGATCGACGCCCCCTTGCCCGTGCTGGCACGCAGATCGTAGGGCGGACTCCACTCCCGCGGAGGTCGTAATTGATCCACGTGCGAGACGACGACCACCACCGGTGGCGGCGCTTGATCGGGGCGTTCCGCGAAAAAGCGTTCCAACTGTTCCAGCATCTTCACGTCGCCATCGCGGGCGGCCGAGGTCGCGCTGGTGACCAGCAGAATCAGGTCGCTGCGGACAAGCTCCTTGGCCAACGGTCGCAGGTTGGCCGGTCCGGTGCCGGCGGCCTCGTAACCGGCGGTGTCCAGCAACACGGCATCGGGCAGGCCAGCGCCTGCGCCAATCGTATAGGCCACCACCTGCTCGGTCTGAGGCAGGATGTCGGTCGCCGCCCGGGCCTCGCCAAACAGGGCGTTGATCAGGCTGCTCTTGCCGCTGCCGGTGCCGCCGACAATCAAGATCCGCAGCGGTTCGGCATCGTGGGCTTCCTCCCGTGCGTCGACCCGTTGAGTCTCGTCGCGGGTGGTCGCCGTCGCCTGTTCCGCCAACGGCGCATCGTCCAACACCAGATAGCCGCTGGACATTTCGATCGAGTAATAGCCCGTCCGTTTGATCGCGTAATCCACGGCCCAACGGCGAAGGTTTTCGACGCTCTGTCCGGTCAACTGGCCCGACAGCAGCACTTGCAGCTCGCGCATCAGTCCCGTGGCGGGATTCAACGCGAAGGCGGCCACCCGATAGTATCGCCACAGGGTTTGGGCCGTCGCGGCCCAGCGGTGCATGCGGAACAGATTGTTGATGGTGACCAGATGCGCCCCGGGCACGTTGTAGATCATGGCCTGCCGTAAGTCGCGGGCGACGTATTCCAGCACCTGCAGGGCATGCGGCACGGGAACCTCGGCCTCGGCCCGGTCGCTTTTGGGATGGTAGTGGGCGGCCACGGTTTGCATGACCTCGCGGAGGGTCTCTCCCAGGCGTTGCAGGTCTTCGCTGGTCTTGAGCGGTTTGTCTTCGTCGGCCACGCGCTGGGCGATGCCTTCGACCAATTCCCAGGCGGCCAGGCCCTTGGGCGGCCAAAGATAAGAGGGCACCACGTTGGTTTCGGGCGGCTTCAGGCGTCCGCTTCTTAGGCTTCCCGCGACCCACCAGCCCACGCCCGCGGCAATCAGTCCCGACGCGACGGCCGTAGCAAACCAGATCAGCAACCAGCCGTGTTCCCACAAGGCCAG
>JBJHDE010000544.1:0-4094 GCA_050486385.1 Planctomycetales bacterium
GACCTGCACGCTTTGTACATGAGCGGCTACACCGACGATGCGATCCTCCGCCACGGGGTGTTGGGCCCCCGCGATGCCTTCCTGCAGAAGCCGTTCAGCCCCCAGGAGTTGACTGCGCGGCTCCGCGACTTGCTGGACCATGTGCGAAACTGAGCCTCTCGACAATCGACCCCTGGATGGTTCATGCTGGGTGAGTTTCGTCAGGAGGCACGGCTCCCGTGCCACGACGAACGCCGGCCCTGCCCTACCCCACAAGCGTTGATGGAGACCCGAGATGCGTTTCGATACGCTGGTCGCGACCAGCCTGCTTGCCTGCGCGATCCTGTTGCCTAATCTTCAGGCCGCGGACCTGCCCGAGCCCGCGATTCCCGGCTTGCGATACTACTATCCGCCCGAGAAGGTCGAGCCGCGGGTGATTGAAGCCGACATCTGCATCTACGGCGGCACCAGTGGTGGTGTGGTGGCGGCCATTCAGGCCCAGCGGATGGGAAAGAAAGCCGTCTTGTTGGCGTTTGGCAAGCACGTCGGTGGATTGACGACTGGGGGACTGAGCCACACCGATGGCGGCGGTCCCAGCGTGTGCGGAGGCATCGCCCGCGAGTTTTACAATCAGGCCGGCCAGGCCAATTTCCGGCCTTCGGTGGCCGAGCGGCTGTACCTGGACATGCTGGAGGAGGCCGAGGTCGAGGTCCACTACCTGTGTCATCTGGACAAGGTTCACAAGCAAGGAACGCGGATCACGTCGATCGTGATGGAGAACGGCCTGGAAGTGAAAGCCAAGCAGTTTTTGGATTGCACCTACGAAGGCGACCTGCTAGCCCGCGCCGGGGTGAGCTACACGTTTGGTCGCGAGGCCAACAGCCAGTACGGCGAGACCTACAACGGAATCCGCAAGCTGGGTACCGGCGGCCACAACTGGCCCCGCGATAAGCCCGTCGATCCCTACATCACACCGGGCGACCCCTCCAGCGGTCTGCTGCCCCGGGTGGTGGCCGATACGGGCACGCCCGGCGAGGCCGACAAGACGATTCAGGCCTACTGTTTCCGCATGCGACTGGTCCGCGACGCCAATCGGCTGCCGTTTCCCAAGCCGCATGTCTACGACCTGACCCAGTACGAGCTACTGGCTCGCTTGTTTGAAACCGGCGCCGATCCGCGGCCGCGGTTCTCGATTGATACCAACAACCATCACCTGTTCAACGGGGCCTACTTCATCGACTTTGTGGGCGGCAATTACGGCTGGCCCGATGGCGACTGGGTCACCCGCGAGCAGATCTTCCAGGATCATGCGAACTATCAGATTGGCGTGATGTACTTTTTGGCCAATTCCGAGCGGATTCCTGAGCAGTATCGGGCGTACTTCAACGAGTTTGGTCTGCCGGCCGATGAGTATCAGGATACCAGCGGTTGGACCCACGAGTTGTATATTCGTGAAGGGCGTCGGATGGTCAGCGATTATGTGATGACCCAGCACAATTGTCAGGGCCGCGAGGTCCCCGAGGATTCGATCGGCATTGCCTCGTACAATATGGACTCGCACCATTGCCAGATGGGTGTGCTGGATGGCCGGGTCGAGAACGAAGGCAACGTCGAGATTGGTGTGCCCCCCTACGCGGTGGCCTACCGTGCGATTACTCCCAAACGCGAGGAGTGTACGAACCTGCTGGTGCCGGTCGCCTTGTCGTGTACGCATATTGCGTTTGGCTCAATCCGCATGGAGCCGGTGTTCATGATCCTGGGCCAATCGGCGGCCACCGCGGCCTGTCACGCCATCGACGATGGCGTGGTCGTGCAGGATGTGGACTACGCCAAGCTGAGAGAGCGGCTGCTGGCCGACCGTCAGGTGCTCGATCCCACGCAAGCCCGCCCCGGCGACAGCGGCACCTTTGCGGGCGGTTCGCCGGCGGCCCCCTCGGTGGACATCGCCATTGAATCACTGGAAGGCACCATCGTCGATAACACGGCTGCCAAGCTCAGCGGAGCATGGATCGAGGCCTCGACCGTCAAGCCGCGGGTCGGCAAGAGCTATCACCACGACAACAACGCCAACAAAGGCGAAGCCACGGCTCGTTACGAAACCGAGTTGGAACCCGGCCAGTACGAGGTCCGTATCGCTTGGCCGGCCAATCCCAATCGTGCGACCAACGTGCCGGTCACCATCACCCACACCCGAGGCACCAGGGCGCTGTCGATCAACCAGAAGCAAACGCCCAAGATCAACGGCGTGTTCGAGTCGCTGGGGACGTTCGAGTTTGATGGCTCGGCGGTGGTCGAGATTTCCAACAAGGACACCAACGGCTTCGTGATCATCGATGCCGTGCAGTTCCTGAAAAAGTAGCACGGACTGATTCAGCCGCGAGTCGGGAGACGCGGCAGCACTTCCGACTCGTGGCGTTCATCCGGGCGTCTGGAAATTACGCAGGTGCGTGGTCGTCACGACTCACACCAGAATGTCTTTGACGACGTGTCCATGCACGTCGGTCAGTCGCATGTCGCGACCGCTGATGCGGAAGGTCGTGCGGGTGTGATCCAGCCCGACCAGATGCAGCATTGTGGCGTGCAGGTCGTGGATTTGCAGCTTGTTTTCGATGGCGTAGTAGCCGTAGTCGTCGGTGGCGCCGTAAGTCATGCCGCCGCGGACCCCGCCACCGGCCATCCAGATGGAAAAGCCAAACGGGTTGTGGTCCCGACCGTTGGCGCCTTGGGCCATGGGGGTCCGACCAAACTCGCCGGCCCAGACCACCAGGGTTTCGTCCAGCAGTCCGCTGGCGGCCAGATCTTCCAGCAGCCCGGCGATGGGCTTATCGGTGGCCAGGGCGTTGTCGGCATGGCCCTTTTCCAGGTTGCCGTGCTGATCCCAGCGATCGTGGCCGATGTGGGGGCAGGTGATCTCCACGAAGCGGACCCCCCGCTCCACCAGTCGCTTGGCCAGCAGGCAACCCTGACCGAACCGCTCGGTGACTTTCTCGTCCAGGCCGTACATGGCCCGGGTGGCGGGCGAGACATCCCGCAGCTCGCCCACTTCGGGCACACTCTGCTGCATGCGGAAGGCCAACTCGTAGTTCTGGATGGCGCTGTCGATCGCGTCGTTTTCGGGCCGCTGTTCCAGGGCCGCCGCATCCAGCGCGGCCAACAAACTGCGCTTGTCGTCGGCCAGGGCATGCTGGGCCTTGGGCGGTGCCAGATTGGCCACCAGGGGGTGGCCTGGCTTAAAGATCGAGCCCTGGTAGTTGGCGCTCAAAAAGCCGTTGCTGAAGCAATCCAGCCCGCCGGGCGGAATCAGGCCGGTGTTGATGACCACGAAGCCCGGCAGATCGGCCGACTCGCTGCCCAGGCCGTAGGTGACCCAGGCCCCCACGCTGGGGCGACCCGCCAGGCCGTGCCCGGTGTGCAGAAAGTAGTTGGCGTTGGTGTGCTCTGAAAAGCTGGAGGTCATCGAGCGGATGACGCACAGCTTGTCGGCATGCCGGGCCACTTCGGGAAACAGATCGCTGATCCACAACCCGCCTTCGCCATATTGCCGGAATTTCCAGGGGCTCTTGAGCACCTTGCCGACGTTGTCGAATTGGGTCTTCGGAAGGCGATCAAGCTGGATGGCCTGCCCATTCTCGCGGTCCAGCCGCGGCTTGGGGTCGAAGGTATCCACCTGGCTGGGCCCGCCATCCATGTACAAGAAAATGATGTTCTTGGCCCGTGGCGGATGATGCGGCGGTCGGGGGGCCAGCGGATCGGTCCGCTCGACGGCTTGCCCCTGGTCGGCCAGTAGGCTCCACAATCCCAGCAGACCCAGACCTCCGGCCGATTGCAGCAAGGCCTCGCGTCGGGAGACGGCGGCCGGTCGAAAGCGTTGACAATGCATGGTGCTGGTAACATCGGGGGGGCGGGAGGTTGAGCCAACTCTCTCCCTTTCAGGGTAACCGCAAAGTAGGGCGTATCCAAGCCGAGCCGGGCGAATTCGGCCCAGCCGCAGGGGTGGCACGTGCGCGCAAAACCGCACCGCCGGGAGCGCGCAATCGCGTCCTGGCGGTGCGGATTCGGGAGATTCATCAACGCCCGGTCACCCCACAGAGACCGGGTCGGGGACGTCTCAGACC
>JBJHDE010000545.1:0-4088 GCA_050486385.1 Planctomycetales bacterium
CGTATCCACCCGATGAATCTCGCCCGCCAGGCCACCATGCAGAAGCTTGGCTCGAATTAAATCGGCATCCAGCAAACTATCTTCCAGATGCAAAATCCGTAAAGATTCCATCCGCTTCACACTTTCGTAACAGTCAGCGGGCAGCGGCCTCGACCGATCGCCCTGAATTGACTTCGAAACCTGTTGATACTTGACAATGGCGATGGACGCCAACTTCGATTCGTGATTCCTGCAAACCAATCCGAGACAGACTTGGCGATACTGGCAGGTTCTCCTTCCGTCCCACGAATGCCGTATGCCGTGCTGCGCGGGAGTCCGCAAAATCCCCATTGAGCGTCTACTCCTCGTTCCGCCGCGGTCGGAACGAGCCCGGCGGTGGTTCGTTGAGCACGGCCCAAAACACCCCCAGATCTTGAATCGCCGAGATAAACCCTTGAAATGCCACGGGCTTCACGACATAGGCATTCACCCCCAGGGCATACGCCCGCTGCAAATCGGGTTCCTCGCGGCTACTGGTCAACATGACGACTGGGACGCTCCGCAAGTCGGGCGAACATTTCACCTGTTCTAAGACTTGCAGGCCATCGACTTTCGGCAGTTTGAGGTCCAAAAGAATCACCGCGGGGTTGCCCGGATCGCGCTGGGCAAAGTTTCCGCGTCGCCACAGGTAATCCAGCGCCTCGGCCCCGTCCCGCACGGTGACCACATCGTTGGCCAGGTTGCTCCGCTCCAGCGCCAGCAGCGTCAACTCGACATCATTCAAATTGTCTTCAACCAGGAGGATCGGCTTGAGCATCCATCACCCACATGGTAAGAGCGCGTTCTTGATGCCAGCATGACTTGCCTGAACGATGATCCAATCGCCGCAATTGCCCAGGCCTTGGTGGTTCCAACGGGTCCTGGCATAGCGGTGTGTTCGCAAGAGTGTTACTTCGTGTGCAAAACTCCACCAAGGCTCCCGTGTCGTGCGTCGCCCCTGGGGGGCAAGATCCGGCACGCAAGCCAAACCCCAGCCTGCCAGGTAAGCCATCGCGCGCCTCCGCGGTAGTGCCAAATGTTTCACGCACCCATCACTCGGCGTCAAGTAGCAACAACTCACCAGGCAGGCTGAACGAAAAACTTGCCCCCTCGCCCAGCCGCCCCTCGGCCCAGGTCCGCCCGCCGTGACGGGCGATGATTCGACGGACGTTCGCCAACCCAATGCCCGTTCCCTCGAACTCTTCCGGCCGATGCAGCCTTTGAAACACCCCAAACAATTTGTCCACATAAGCCATATCAAACCCCACCCCGTTGTCGCGGATGGTCACAATCAGTGCGTCGCCCTCGAGGTGACTGCCAACTTCAATCCGGGCTTCCTCGCGGTCGCGGGTGTACTTCAGGGCATTGGCCAACAGGTTTTGCAAGGCCGCCCGCATCATCATCAGGTCGGCCTTCACCCGCGGCAGCGGCCCCACGGACCACTCGACCCGTCGGCCTTGTGTTTCGGTGGCCAGTTCCTGGCGAATCTCGGCCACCAGGGCTGCCAGGTCGACCGGACACTTGTCCAATCGCGCCCGGCCCATCCGCGAGAACGTCAGCAGGTTGTCGACCAGCGCCCCGGCATAATGCGCCGATTCGATCACGGTGTTGATGTACCGCAGTTCCAGCTCGTCGAGGCGATCGCCAGCGTGCTCGCGGAGCAATTCAGAATAGCCCACAATATGCCGAAACGGGGCCCGCAGGTCGTGCGACACCGAATACGAGAACGCCTCCAGCTCTTTGTTGCTGCGTTGCAATTCGCTGGTCAGTTCGGCCCGCTCCTCGGCGGTGCGGAGCACGATCCCCACGATCGAGTTCCGAAGTTCCCGCGCGGCTTCTTGTTCAAGGTGGGTCCAGGGGGTGCTCTTGCCCCGGACCGTTTCCTTCCAGGTTTCAAACGAGTTGCGTGGCCCGATTTCCTGGCCACCCTTGGCCGATTGCATGGGCTTGCGCGGGTCGCCACCCCACTTGACCGTTCGCGGCACCTCGGGCCGAAACCACATCACGTAATCGGGCCGCACCTGTGAGATGCTCACCGCCAGCACGCCACTGGCCGTGGCCTCCAAGCCGGTTGCCGGAGGGGCGACGGTGACCATCTCGTGCGAGGCGAACACTTCGTGCTGGGGTTGCTCGAACAACCAGGCTGCAATCGAGCGAACCTCGGCCTCGGTGGGTGTCTTGCCAATCAAGTGGCATCTGTCGCGGGCCAGCACGGCGGCCCCGCTGGCATCGACAAAACGGCACAGTTCTTGAGGATCGCTGACCAGTCCCTCAACAAAATCGTCGGCCGTGGCCATCCGCGACAACAAGCCCGCATGGCCGGCTCGCAGCTCCAATCGCCGCTCGTACAAGCGGGCACTATCAAAGGCCGCCAGTTGCAGGGCAAACACCTGGCCCAGGCTATCGCATGCCGCCCGCGCCTCGAACGGGACAAATCGTGGCCTGCGGTGGTGGCACGAGATCAGACCCCACAGTCGTCCCGCCAAGACAATTGAAATTGACAGCGAAGCGGCGGTGCCCATATTTTTCATATAAGCCACATGCGCCGGCGAGACGCTCCGCAGCGTCGCGAAACTCATATCGAACTCGCCCGTTTCCTCGGCCGCCGCAAGAATGTCCGTGGGCCGATAGTCGGCATCGGCAATCAATCGGGTTCGATTCTGTAGATACAACTGCCGCGCCTGGGAAGGAATATCCGACTCGGGAAACCGCAAATCCAAATACGAGGGCAACCGCTGGTTGCGATCCTCGGCGACGACGGTCCCGTGACGATCCTCGTCAAAGCGGTAAATCAAGACCCGATCGAACCCCGTCAGTTGCCGCACCTCGCGGGCCGTCAACTGACACAACTCGTCCAGCCCCTGGGCCTCCTGCAAGCGCGCCGTGAAGGCACTGACCAAGGGGTACAGGTCGGCAAATCCCGAGCCATTCCCCTCGGCCGCCGGTTCCAGCTCCAACACGATCTCGTCGTTCCATCGATGACCGATCGCGTTGAACATTGCGGCGCCGACCCGGACCACCCGCAAAAAGCGACACTGCTTGTCGACCCGCGGATCAGCCAGCGCCGAGACAAGCTGCTCGCCCTGGGCTGCACCAAACAAATCGGTCAGCCGTGCTCCGAGAATCGCCCTGGCCGGGCGGCTCCAGTGGATTGTCGTGTTCTCGCTGGCACGTCGCACCGGACCATCGGCCCGTCGCAACGCCAGCAGCACCCCATGCGGTTGTATCTGATTGGGCGTGTGAATCGGCTCCCGCGCGCATTCAAGAATGTCGCCAGCCACCACGCCGGAATCCAGGGCCTCGCTCATCCCGACACCTCGCTTCGATGCTTCGTCGAACAGAGCCAATCGTGCAGTTCGCAAAAGGTTTGTCGTGCCGCCGCGACCACCGCCGAGGCCTGCTCGCCGGGTGTCTGAGCTTCCAGTTCAGCACCGAACGCCCGCCACATCCGGGCCACCTCCGAGCCATACACCGCCCAATACGCCAAGTTTTCGATCGCCCACCGCTGCTGGACACTTCGGGCGATCATCTGACCGCCCAGCATTGAGCCCTCCAGAACATACATCGAACCCCACAAATGATTGGCGGTTCTAATGGGTCCCAGCGGGGCCAAAGCGATGGTTTGGGGGTCGCGGCCCCAGGTGATCAAGTCGCTTGCCAGGGCTGGGGCCTTACGACGCGCGGCGTGGAACACCGGCAGCGGCGACCCCAGAAATTGATCGGCTCGCGTCTCCCAAGCCGCCAAATAGCCGTACATTCCGACCAAAAACTCCACAAAACTTTCGGGTGTTGCCCTCGGTCCCAGGAGGTCCAGATCCGCCTCCAACCGGCGGTGCTCGGCAAGCGTTTCGTGTTTGAGTCGGGACAGCAGCATCGGGCCAAAGTGGGCAAGAAAAGGAAGAGAGGTCATGGATTTCATGATTAACTCTAGCGGATCCCTCCCCCTGATCCAAGTCTTTTGTCGCGGTCTCTCGGAGGATGTCGGCTGCGGATGCCAGGTTCTACCGTCGGTCGGGCGTGCCGAACTCGCCATCCCCCCAGCTTGTCCCTACCCCAGCGGGAAGTTGCGT
>JBJHDE010000546.1:0-4088 GCA_050486385.1 Planctomycetales bacterium
AGCGAGGACAACGAAAGCTTAGAAAGCATCCCAATGTCCGTCTATAGGGCGATTGTGACGGTAAAAACCGTTGGCTAAGGAGACATCACACCCATCACCCCCACGGGGCAGATCCTGGCGGCGATGGCCATGATTCTGGGTTACAGCATTATCATTGTTCCGACCGGGGTCTTCTCGGCCGAGGTCATCAAACGGCGGAGCATGATTACCACCCGGAGTTGCCCGGCATGTACCCGAGAGGGCCACGACGCCGACGCCCGCTACTGCAAATTCTGCGGCGTGTCGCTCGATGCGGTTACGTGAAGGAACAACGCGGATTCACTCGACTGGCTCAACCGAGACCTTGACGTCCATGTGACTGAAGGCGTTACCCGGCCCCTCCCAGTAGCCCGACAAGGGCGAGGCTTTCTCTTGCTCGCGGGCGACGGCCACCGAGACGTGCTCGGCCCCGGCGAGTTTGTTGTTCGTCGGATCGAAGCCCCGCCAGCCGGCGCCGGGCAGGTACACCTCGGTCCAGGCATGGGTCTCGCCGTGTTGGCCTTCGGGCATGCGAATGTAGCCACTGACGAACCGCGCACCAAAGCCCCAATGCCGGGCGGCCTCCATCATGAACACCGCATAATCGCGGCACGAGCCGGTGCCGAGCGCCAAGGTCTGACAGGGCAGTTGCACGCCGGTCTCTTCGCGACGAACGTATTGAAAGCTCTCGTAGATCCGCTCGTTCAGGCGTTCCAGCAAATCGGAGGTAGCCACGACTTCGCCGGGCTGATAGATGTCCTGCAACCAGCGCTGCAGGGCCGGGCCATCATGCGGATAGCTTGGCAGACGGTAAGTGACCAGCTCGATCTGTTCGTCGGCCCCGTACTGGAATGGATAGTTCTGCGCAATCGGGTCGATCATGCAGTCGATGGGCAGTTCGTCGTACTGGTCAACGTCGACTTCACTGTACACACGCAGGCGGTCGGTCATTTGATTGAAGGTCAGAATCGCAATCGAGTTGCCGTAGATGTCGCGGAACCAACGGACCTCGGCCATGGGCTCGATCACCAGCCGCGAGGCGGCGATGTGCAAATCGTGCCCGTCCCGCGGACGCAACATCGCCCGATGCGGCCCCAGGGACACCGGCGTGGTGTAGTAGTAATGCGTGTCGTGACAAATTCGAATCCGCTGCATAACTCTCACGCTCCCGACCGGTGTGAATTGAACCCCGTGGACCCCTGTCCTCTATTTTCGACTCTCGACTTTCTACTCTCACATGTCTGCGCTCGATTCGTTCGGTTTCGAAGCGAACAGATTCAGGCCCAATTCTTCGGACAGGTAGGTGGCGGCCAGTTGACCGCGGACACTGTTCCCGGAATCGTCCAAGGGGGGCGAGAACACACCCAGCCCACCCTTGCCCGGCGCGACGGCGACCAGCCCGCCGCTGACTCCGCTCTTTCCTGGAAGTCCGGTGCGGTACAGCCAATCGCCCGAGTTCTCGTACAGGCCGGCGGTGACCATCACGGCCAGCACATGCTCGCAGTGTTCGGCGTCGATGACCCTGTCCCCCGAGCAGGGATTCACGCCGCCATTGGCCAAGGTGGCGGCCATGGTGGCCAGGTCCTGGGCGGTGACCCGCAGCGAGCACTGCCGGGTGTAAAGATCGACGGACTCCAGCGGGTCGTGAAAAATCGACTCGTAACCCGCCAGCAGTTTGGCGATGCTCTGGTTCCGTTGATTGACGGACATTTCCGATTCGTAAACCGCCTGGTCCAGCTCGAGGGTGTGACCAGCAAACTGGGAAAGCCCCTCGTGCAGAAAGGCCCACTTGTCGTCCAAGGTCGCACCGGGGGCCAGGCTGGCGGCGGCGATGGCTCCGGCGTTGACCATGGGGTTGGTACGCCCATCGTTGGTCCGTTCAACCGCCAGCTCCGAATTGAACGGCAGCCCGGTGCTGTTCACACCCAGCTTGTTTCGGGCGACTTCCTCGCCCAGGGCCTGGCAGATCAGTGCGAACACAAAGGGTTTCGAAACGCTTTGAATCGAGAAGGCCTCCTCCGCATCGCCGGCCGAGACCACCTGCCCACCGACCCCCGCCAGGCACACGCCAAACAAATCGGCCGAGACATCGGCCAGGATGGGAATGTAGGAGGCGTTCTCGCCGTCCCGGTTGGGCAGATACCGTTGATAGGCCCCTTCGACCAACGTTTCCACATAACTGGGCGTCGGCAGATGCCCGGTCGAAATGCGTGTGGGAATCGTCGGCATGACGACACCTTCTGGGAATCGCGGAGTGAGATACGGGGCGGAACGCACAGGCGACATCACAGCCGGGGGGGCCAGCCGCCAGTGCCACGGGGACTGCTCGGTCACCTTCCGTGGAGCCCTGTATTCTGACACGGTGGTCAAGGGGGGCTGGGTGGGCCTCCCAGGTTCACAAAAAATCCAATGACCACCGCGTTCATGATATCCACGAAAAATCCTCCCAGCAGCGGCATCAGCAAAAACGCGCGGTGGGCCGCACCAAACTGCTTGGTCACCGCCGTCATGTTGACGATGGCCACCGCCGTGGTCCCCAGGTTGACGCCGGTAAAGCCCGAGGCGATCACGGCGGCCTCGTAGTCCTTGCCCATGGCCCAGAACACCACGAACACCACGAACAGCACCGACATCAGCACCTGCAGGAAGGTCACCACGGTCAAAAACAGCACGGCCCCCTGCAATTGCCATAGCTGCAAGCCCATCAAGGCCATGACCAGGAACATGCCCAAGGTCAGGTCCGAGATCATCGCCGCGGCCTGTTTTTCGCCCGTCCAGGTCAGCCGCAGCACGAAGTGCCGAAACACGTTGCTGATGAGAATGCCCGCCAGCAAGCACGAGACAAACAAGGGCATTTGCACCCCGGTTGCCCCCAGCCCCTTGTCGATAAAGTAGCCCAGAATCAAGGCCAGGTTGAGCCACAGCCAGGCCCACAGCACGCAGTAGGCGTCCAGCATGACGTGCTGATCGGTGTGAAGCTGGCCGACTTCGAGGTCGCTGTCCTGGGGAGTCGCGATTGTGTGGGTCTTCAGCAAGTAGTTGGCGATGGGGCCGCCGGTGAGACAGGCCGCGATCAGTCCCAGCGTGCTGGCCGCGATGCCCAGTTCGGCGGCATGGGTGATGCCGTACTCGTCGCTGAGAATCGGCGCCCAGGCCGCGGCGGTGCCAAAGCCGCCGGTCAGCGAGACCGATCCCACCATCAAACCAACTCGGTAATCCTGGCCAAAGGCCACCGCGACCCCGCAGCCCACGAGGTTCTGCAACACGATGAACGAGCCCGCCAGGACCACCAGAATCAGCAGCGGCACACCGCCACTGACCAGATCCCGGACCCGCGCCCGCAGGCCGATGCCGGCAAAGAAGTACAGCAGCAGGACATCGCGGACCTGCTCGATCTCGAAGCTCACCTGGTAGCCCAACCCGAAGTAGAGCACACTGACGAGGGTGGCCGCCAGAAACCCGCCGATCACCGAGTCGGGGATGCTGTACCGCCGCAGAATCGCCGAACGATCCACCGTCGACTTTCCAACGAACAGCAGCACAATCGCCAAGGTGAATGCGACAAAGCCACCAACGACCAGTTCGTTCTCGCCAAATGTCAACGCATGACTCCGGGCGTGCAGCACCGAGGGCGGGCAACCTGTCTCGGCGGAGGGTCACGAATGAAGTTCGAAGTCGCGCTCCCTGGACTTCCAGGGTCTGCCCTTGCGCCAACGTCGCCGCGTCCCAGCAATGCGGAGTCTCGATCCGCGAGGGTAGCTTAGCAACCTGGGTCAGAAGTCAACAGTCCGCCAGATCATGCTTCCATCATGCGGCTGCCCAGCGGGTCTATTGAGCGGAAGGCCCCGCTGCCGGAAACAACACGGCCACTGCCACCGACAAGCCCGGCAACGTCGCGAAGCCTTCCAGGCGGTCGGCCTGTACAAAACGCTGGGCCAAGCCGTCGGGCGTGTGGGCCACGATCTCGCGGGCCTCGGGGTATACGATCCAGACCAGCGGCGTGCCGGCATCCAGATAGTCGCGGACCTTGTGCAGCACGCCCTCGGCCGAGTCACTCGGCGAGACGACTT
>JBJHDE010000547.1:0-4082 GCA_050486385.1 Planctomycetales bacterium
CCGATCTTGCAGTAGCCGGCTCCATGCAGGACACGATCCTGCCGCACCTGTTCGGCACCCGCCAAGAGGGCATCGACGTGCTGTTCCTGGAGACCGGCTATCACTTTGCGGAGACCATTCAGACGCGAGACACCGCCGCCGAGTCCTTCCCCGTGACGATCATCAACGTGATGCCTCGCCAGAGCGTCGAGGAGCAGGACGCGGAGTTCGGCAAGGACCTGTTCGCGCGTGATCCCGACCTGTGCTGCTTCATGCGCAAGGTGGACCCCCTGGCGCGCGCACTGACCAAGTACCGCGCCTGGGTCACCGGTGCACGGCGCATCGACGCCGTGACAAGGGCGACGATGCCGGTGGTCACCTGGGACGACGGCCATGGCCTGGTGAAGATCAACCCGTTGGCGCTGTGGGATGACGCGGCGGTCGAGGACTACCAGGTGCGGTTCGACCTGCCCCGCAATCCGCTGGTCGCCCAGGGCTACCCCAGCATCGGCTGTGCGCCGTGCACCCGCAAGGTCGCCCCTGGTGAGGACGCCCGTTCCGGCCGCTGGTCCGGTCAGGGCAAGACCGAATGCGGGATCATGACATGAGCACCGTCGCCCCGCAGCACACGCTGACCACCCTGGATGCCCACGGGTGACTCCCAGAGAATAGCTGCATGGCACGCAATATCGAGATCAAGGCCCGGCTTGCCAACATCGATGCGATCGAGGCGCTGGTCCGTCCCTGGGCGGACCACGGACCCGAGGATCTGCAGCAGGACGACACTTTCTTCCACTGTGCGGCCGGCCGGCTTAAGCTGCGGGCGTTCTCTCCGCGGCGCGGCGAGTTGATTGCGTATCGCCGGCTCGATCAGCCGGGGCCCAAGGTGTCGGATTACACGATCGTCCCGGTTCACGAACCCGAGGCGCTACGGGCCGCGCTGGCCGAGTCGCTGGGAGTGCTGGGACGAATTCGCAAACAGCGGCGGGTGTACTTGATAGGCCCCACCCGGGTGCATCTCGATCGGGTCGGGGAGCTGGGCACCTTTCTGGAACTGGAAGTCGTGCTCGACGACACGACCAGCGATGCCGAAGGTCAACGGATCGCCGCCGAGCTTGTCCATCGGCTGGGCATTGCTGACGATCAACTCGTCGTCGGAGCCTATCTCGATTTGTGGCTTGCCCAATCCGTCGCCGGAGGTCCCCATGATTCGTGATGCCGTGTTGGCCGACTTGCGGGCGGCCGCTGACCCTGTGTTTCGGGACAGCGTGGCCGAGCTGTACCGCACCGATGTGAGCCACTACCTGGGTGTCCGCACACCCACGATTCGAAAGCTCTCGGCCATGCATTACAAGTCGTTGGCAAAAGCCTCGCTGGAGGAGGTGATCGCGGCGGGCGAGGAACTGCTGGGCACCGGATTGTACGAAGGCAAGATCATTGCCTTCGATTGGCTTGATCGGCGACGCAAACAATTGGAACCCCAGCACCTGGCGGTTTGTGAACGGTGGTTGGTTGACTTTGTCGATGACTGGATGGACTGCGACGACCTGTGCCTGCATGCCGTAGGCTATCTGCTGACCGCCCATCCCGAGTTGTTAACCACCGCCCGACGTTGGACCGAGAGTCCGCATTGGTGGGTGCGACGGGCGGCGGCCGTGGGGTTAATTTACGGACTGCGTCGTGGCGTGCATCGCGATGCGGCGTTTGAAACCGCGCAACGTCTGTTGGACGACGAGATCCTCTTGGTGCAAAAAGGTTACGGTTGGACACTCAAAGAGTGTGCCAGGCACTTTGAAGATGAGCTGGTGGACTTTCTCCTCGCCCAGCGGTCCAACATGCCACGGCTGGCCCTCCGCTACGCAGCCGAGAAGCTGCCCCCTGCCAAGCAGCGGCGGGTGTTATCCCGCTGAGGGCAACTGGCCGATGGTTCACTCGTCGGCTTCATCCAGGCGGAACAGCGGCAGGTGCCGGTAGTAAACTTCCAGCATGAGCAGGTGCAGCGTGGTCACGTACAATCGGCCGCCGTGCGTGCCCCAGGCATCGCGATTGGGATCCCAACTGCCGGCCAAGGGGCCGTCCTGGCGTTGGGAATCCACCAGCAAGGGCCGCAGCCGCTCGTTCCACACTTGCCAGTGCTCGCCCTGCATCTGGAACATCACCTGGGTGGCGTAGTACCAGTAGTAGGCGTTGGGGCGGCTGGACTGTTCGAACATGGTGCGCGGCGGCGGATGGGTCACCAGGTAATCACAACCGCGGACCATGTCGGGATTGTCGCGATCCCAGCCCAGATACAGCCGCATCAGCAAGGCCTCGGCGGTCATGGTGGGCGTGGGACGCTGCTCGCTGGCCAGGCGTCCTTCGGCGGGTAGATAGGCGTAGCGGCTGCGATCACGACTGCCATCGGGCAGCGTGGCCGAGGCGAAATCCAGCCACTGCTCGACCCCGCGGAAGGCCGCGGTGGGGACCTCGATGCCGGCAAGTTGACCGCTCTTGAGGGCCATCATCTGCCAGCCGGTGACGCTGGTGTCGCTTTGGAAAGTGCGCTCGGGACCACTATCGGTAGGATCCCAGGGACGATAGCGCCAACCGCCGCGGCGTTGATCCTGCGAACGCACAATGTAGCGCAACGCCCGCTCGGCTGGTTCGCGGAGTTCGGGGTCGCGGGTCATGGCGTAGGCTTCGCACAGAGGAATGGCGGCGATGCCGTGACTGTAAAGCTGGACCCGTTCGTCGCTGCCGATGGAGTACAGATTGCCGTCGGGTCGCTGTTGGCTGACCAGCCAGGTCAGAGCCCGCTCGACGGTGCCGCGGTACTTGCCATCTTGGTGGTCGTAGCCGGCGCCCAGAAACGCCAGCAGCGCCAGGCCGGTGGCGGCGGTGGGCGATTCTTTCCGCTGTTCGTCGACGCTCAGGCGTCGGCCTTCGGCCCCGTGGAAGTTCCAGCTTCCGTCCTCCTGCTGGACCCGTGCGAGGTAGGCCAGCCCCAGCTCGACGGCTTCTTCGCTCTGCCGGTCGCCACCAAACTGTTCGGCGATCCGCTGACGCAGCTCGGGGTCGCGGAGCATGAAGTTCGGCACCCGATCGGCCCCGTCGCGGAGCGGGCTACTCGCCCGACCCAGGCTGCGATCGAGAATGAAGCGGGCGATGTCGAGCGTCACCGTGTCGGCATCGCGTTGGGCGCGGCGATCTGGCAGGCCCAGGTCGCCCGGCACGTCGGCCACCAGGCCGCCGGCGCCTTCGGGGGCGTTGGTCATCACCTGTCGGCCGGCGGATCGCCGACGCAGTCCCGAACTGGAGATGTCGCCGGGCACGCCGGCCTCGGCACTGTCGGCGGTTTGCGAAGGCCCACCGCCGGGCAAATCGGCCAGGGCATCCATGGCGACATCGCCGCCGCCGGGCAGTTGCAGCTCGCCGGTGCGTCGGGCGGGAATCGCGTCGGCGTCGCCGGCATCGGCCGAGGTGCTGCCGGTCATCGCTCGGGCCCCAGGCGTGGCGCGCTGTTGGCCGCCGCTGGGCAAATCGAGCCCGGCCGACGCCCCGACTTCGCCGGGGTTGTTGGCACCTTGGGCGGCCGCCATGGCCCCAGCGGCCGAGCGACTCTGGCGTCGGCCCAAACCGGTGCTCTGGGCCAATTCGGCCACGGTGTCGGCGGGGCTGCCGCCCGAGCTTTCGGCGGACACATCGGCGGTGACGGCCAGGTCGACGGCCGCTCCGCTGGACGGTCCCGCGGTTCCCGCCCCGGCGGTCTCGGCCCGGGTCAGTTGGCCTGCCTCGCCGGTCAGGGCCGCGGCGGTCTCGCCCCGTTGGCTGTTGGCCCGTTGCAGGCTGGCGGCCGCGGGTGTGCCCACGGCGGCGGTGGCGGCTTCGCTGGTGGCACCCGAGGCGGCGGCCTCGGCGGTGGGCCGCCGAGTGCGATCGGTGCTGGGACGCCCCAAGGCGCCGACTTCGGCGAAGTCCAGGGTCTCGGCCTGGCGGTCGGCGGCCTCGGGCTGCTGGCTCGGGGCCGCGGGCACATTCACCGAGGCCGTCGGCTGCGGCTGCCGCAGCACCGGGCGATCCTGCGACTGCCGGGCAATCTGCTGCTGTTCGAGCCGCGCCACGGG
>JBJHDE010000548.1:0-4071 GCA_050486385.1 Planctomycetales bacterium
CACCAGAAACACCGCTCCGGGGATCACCAGCGCGCCGATCAGCTCGTCGGTCTCGGGCGAATTCGTGATGTGTTCGGTCTTCTTGAGCAACTGAAACAGGAACAAGAAGTACCATTCGGGTCGGGCGGCCGAGTACTGGTTGCTGGGGTCGGCCGGCGCGGCCAACTCGGCCCCGCCCATGTCGCGATTCCACATCACCAGACCAATCACTACCAGCAGCACCGCCAGGCAAGCCACCGCGTCCTTCAACACCTGATCGGGCCAGAACTTGGCATGTTGCCGGCTCTGCAGATGCTCGGGCACCGTGATGCCGTGCCGCCGGAAACACCAGATGTGCAACCCGACAAACAGCATCAACAGCCCAGGCAGCACACCGGCATGCAGGGCAAAAAAGCGAGTCAGCGTTTGATTGCCGTACTGGCTACCGCCCACGGCCAGCACCTGGGCCTCTTCGCCGACACCCGGCGTGATGCCCACCAGGTTGGTCGCCACCTTGGTGGCCCAGTAGCCTTTCTGATCCCAAGGCAGCAGGTAGCCGGTCAGCGACAATCCCAGCACAATCAACAGCAGGACCAAACCAATCCAGAAGTTGACCTCCCGCGGGGCCTTGTACGCCCCATCGATGACCACCTGCAACAGGTGAAAGGCCAACAGCACGATCATGGCCTGGGCCATGAAGTGGTGCAAACCGCGGAGAAACCAGCCGCCTTCTTGCACATAGCTGATGTAGTACACGCTCTCCCAGGCCGTCTGGCTGCTGGGGCTGTAGCTCATCCACAAGAAGATGCCGGTAATCAACTGCACGGTGAAGGCAAACATCAAGGTGCTGCCCCAGACATACCGCCACCGGGCACCGCCCGGGATGTTCTCGTACAGCACCTCCCGCATGACATCGCGGTAACCGGTTCGGTGGTCAAGCCAGTTGAGCAATGCCTTCATGTGGTTTGCCTGTGAGTGACGCTCGTTGCATGGGTCCAAACTACACGCTTCACGGCACGAGGGGCCAACTCATGCCTGGGGCGAATCACACCGCAATGGTTTCGAAAGCTGGCCACCAGCGGGGCCAGTTCAGATGGGAATCTTCTCGGTCTTGCCCGCCAGAAAGTTTTTGTACGTCACATGGATCGTGCCCGCATCGTCGATGCGGTAGTCCAGCCGATCCATGGGCCGCGGGCTCACGCAGGGGACACCCCGAGACCCATCGAGATGGAACAGGCTGTTGTGGCAGGGACACTGAAAGTGGCCGCCCAAATTGTTGATGAAGCACCCAGCATGCGGGCAGGTGGCGTGCAGCACCAGCAACTGGACTTCATCCCCGCCCTCGTCTTGGCCGTCGGCCTCGTCTTCGCCATCGGCTTGCTGATCGGCGGCCTCAATCTCTTCGGGCGTCAGCCGGCGGACATACACGCTGCCCATCGAGCCCACCGTGCGGGTCCAGGCGTCGAGGGTCTCGCCCACCACTTCAAACTGCACCACCCGACCGTCGGCGGGAACCTGGGCCAGGGTGCCCACGGGAACCTCGACGCCGGCCCGTTGACGGCGGATGAGTGGATCGAAGAACGTCCACAATCCGGCAACCAACGGCACCGCGATCAAGAAGGTGCCAATCACGATTGAACCGATCGCCGCCAACAGCCCACGACGGTCGGGCTGCTCGGGGGACGCCTCGGCGGGTGGAGTGGATTCTGCCTCGGTCACGGCCTGAGAACCTGTCGGAATCGGGGAGAGATCGGGTGGATGTTTGGCGTGCTCGGTGGCCTGGACTCAACGCTCAAGACCTGCCCAATGGTGGGATTTGCGGGTTCCGGCTGGACCACCATATCGGATGAACGGGTCTGTAAGGAACATTTGCCACGATAGCCCGAGCAATCATCAGGGTCAATTGATGCGTTCGAGCGGAGCGGGCGCGGCCGATTCGCGGTCGGCTTCGGATCGCGAGGGCGTTGCCGGCTTGCGTCCGCGGTGGATGGCGATGGCCCCCAGCATGCGCGATCGCCACGCGACATCCTCGAAGCCGGCCTGCCGCCATTCGTCGGCCAATTCCTGCTTGCTGGGAAAAGCCGCGGTGCTCTCCGCCAGGTAGCGGTAGGCGGTGGCGTCGCCTCCCGTCCAACGGACCAACCAGGGCATCACGACATTGAGGTACACCCCGCTGGACCACCGCAACGGCGGAAAGCCCGGTTGCGACATCTCGACAATCAAAAACGTACCGCCCGGGGCCAGGATCCGCTGAATCTCGCGGTACACGGCTTGCCGATCGCCCACGTTTCGCAGCACCCAGCCCATGGTGACCACATCGCAACTGGCATCCGGCAGGCCGGTCGCGCCGGCGTGGCCCTGGCGGAGATCGGGCGATTGATCGGGAAAGCGGGCTTCGGCCTTGGTGCGGGCCAGCTCCAGCATGTTGGCGGCCACGTCGATGCCGATCACCGAGCCAGTGGGCCCGACGGCCTCGCGGAGCAACAGGTACAGGTCGCCGGTGCCGGTGCCCAGGTCGACGGCCCGCCAACCCGGTTGCACGCCCGCAAACCGCAGGGCCTGACGACGCCAAGCCAGGTCACGACCCAGACTGAGCAGGCGATTCCAACGGTCGTAGCCCGCGGCGATGCGGTCGAACAAGCCGGCGACGAATCGGTCCTTGGCGTCGCCCGACAATTCGGCCCCGCTGGCCGGATGCGGTGAGTTCATCGAGAGCCCGAGGGTCCGCGAACAGGTGTGCCAGACCCATTCTAGCTCCTCAGGGCCCCGCGGCGACAGGGGCCGACCCGGCCACTTGGTCGCAACGCCCTACGTCCCAAGACCTTCGGGCAAACGCCTCCCGCGGGTAACCAAAAACGCTGGACCCGGGCGAGATCCCCCCGTTAGATTGAGAGTGTGGTTCTTTCGGGCCTGGGCGGGTGGCAGCCCGGGTCGGGGAGAGAGAACTCGTCCGCAGGAGCCAACATGAAAAAAGGGCAGAAGGCCGCCCGAACCGCCGTCAAGCGGGCTGCACCAAGCGGCCAGGACACCGCATCGCCGACCTCGGAGCCTGCCGCCGCCGACCTGGAGGCCGTGCTGGGCCTGATTGACGCCGCGCGGACCCGGGCGATGGCCGCCGTCAACACCACGCTGATCGAACTCTACTGGAGTCTCGGCGAGTTCATCCAAAGCAAGATCGCTGACGAGGGCTGGGGCAAGGGCACCGTCGAGGCCCTGGCCGAGCACATTCGTCGCCACCAGCCGAATGTCCGCGGCTACTCGGCCAGCAATCTCTGGCGGATGATGCAGTTCTACACGACCTACCGGGACCAGCCAAAACTGTCACCGCTGGTGACAGAATTGCCGTGGACGCACAACCTGCTGATCATGAGTCGCTGCAAAAGCCAAGACGAGCGGGAGTTCTACCTCCGCATAGCCACCCGCGAAAAGTGGGGGAAGCGCGAGCTGGAGCGGCAGCTCAAAGGTAGCCTGTTTGAGCGAGTGGTCCTTGCGCCGACAAAACTCGCACCAGTGGTGCGAGAAATTCACCCCGAGGCGGCCTCGATCTTCAAGGATAGCTATTTGGTCGAGTTTCTCGACCTGCCGATGGCCCATTCCGAGGCCGAGCTGTCGCACGCGCTGGTCGAGCGGCTCAAGCAATTCCTCATCGAATTGGGTCGCGACTTCTGCTACGTCGGCAGCCAGTACGGCATTCAGGTCGGCGGTCGCGATTTCGCCATCGATCTGCTGTTCTTCAACCGCGCGCTCAACTGCCTGGTGGCCATTGAACTCAAGATCGAGGAGTTCCAGCCCGAGCACCTGGGCAAGCTGGAGTTCTATCTCGAAGCCCTCGACCGCGACGTCAAGAAGCCGCACGAGCAGCCCTCCATCGGCGTGCTGCTGTGTGCCACTAAGGACCACGAAGTCGTCGAGTACGCCTTGTCGCGGGCGGTGTCGCCGGCCTTGGTTGCCGAGTATCAAACCCGCCTGCCCGACAAGAAGCTGCTGCAAGCCAAGCTGCACGAGTTCTACGCCCAGGCCCAACAGCAAACCGCGCCGCTGGACGGCGACGACGTGCCCTCGTTGAGTGCCGACGAGTGAGCCGCGGTGGCC
>JBJHDE010000549.1:0-4051 GCA_050486385.1 Planctomycetales bacterium
GTGCAATACCGCGCCGGAAGAGCGCGACGGCGAGCTGGCCCTGTGGACCGATGGCGACCTGGTCATGCACGTGGCCCCCGGCACACCGCGGGGCGACTGGACCGGCATGGGCTTTACGATTCAGGAAGAAGACGGCACGCCCTTTGAGGGTTTCCGTTGGCGGACCGATCCGCGGCTGAAGATCAACTTCGTCTGGCTGCTGCATTTCGTCACGCCCCTGGCCGCCCGCCAGAACCGCGACGACACACCGCCGGAGCGGATCCGCGTCTCGTTCGATCACATTGTCGTCGCCACCCAGTACATCGGCCCCCTCCGACCCCACGGCGATTGAAGGTGGGCAGGAGGGATTCACACCAGACGCCGGCGACCGCTGACGTTCGCACGGCCCTCACCGTTGGCGGTTCCGCAGGCGTTGCCAGTCGGGGTTTTCGGCTTTGTACTTTTGAAAAGCCTCGTACTCCTGGGCGTCGATGAATCCATCGTCATTGGTGTCGATGATATCAAACAGCCAGACGAAGCCGGGCTTGCTGGCGGCCCATTCGGCAGGCGAAATTTTGCCGTCGCCGTCGCGGTCGCTGGTCCGCAGGAGCAGTTCGAAGGTCAGGGCGTCGCCGCCGCCCGACGGTGCGGAATCGTCGCTGGTCCATCGCAGCTTTTGGCCGGCCGCTTGCAGGGCCTGTTGATACCGCGAGGCATCGATCGATTGCACCGTGGTGTCCTGCTCCAGGGCGTGGACGGCCGCGATGCCGGCGGACTCGCCGCAGATCATAAAGACGGGCTCCATCCGCGCCGAAGCGTAACCCAGGTGCGTGGCCGAGAAACACACCGAGACCAGCAGGTTCGTGCAGTCCTCGTCCCGAGGTGTCAACGCCCGATAGGCAATGGGGTAGGGCACATTTGTGGGCCCCCGGGCGCCGCCAATGAACATTTTGCCTTCGATGCCCACGTAGGTTTGGCCGTCGCGCTCGAGCCAGATCCGCCGCGACGGATAGGTGTCGATGCCGTACTGGGCCAAGCCCACTGGGTCGTCGACCGGATCGGTCTTGTTGTAAACATCGTGAGCGGTGATCGTATAGCGCCCTTGCAGGCGTCGCGAGACCCGCACGTACAGTTGATGCGGCCAGCCCTGGGTTGCGGCGTGTTGCCGGCCATCCAGCCCCAGCTTGCCGATCTCGTCGCGATAAAATTCAGGCACGCGCGGATCGGTCCGCATGAACTCGAACAGCCCGCGCAGGTAATTCTGATGCTCTTTCCAGACGCGGGCCTTCGTGGCGTAATCGCCATCGGCGTAGTGTTGGCTGATGCCCAACGGCGCCAACGAGAATAAGGTGTTCCGCTGGTAGTTCCACTCGCCCGCATTCATCCAACCCGGACAGATGCCCACCAGCATCTGCCGCAGCTTGGTCTGGTTGTTGATCGAACGTGTTAAATGGTCCACGTAGCGGCCGACCAATTCATAATCCGCCGGATCGTAATCATCGGGCGCGGTGATGGCGATGCGATGCGCCGGATCGGCGGTCGTGTAGTAACGGTAGTTGTAGGCCTGGGTGTAGCCGTCGGCCGCACCGATTGGCTTGCCGTGATCGTCTTCGACCCATTTCAGTAAACCGCTTTCTGGCTGGCCGGGCTGGACAAAGGGGTCGATGGGCGTCAGTTCCATGGGCGGCTGCACGCCCGCATGCGGCTCGTTGAACGCATCGGCCGCTTCGCGACCCACACGATACGCCACCCCCGCGGCGGCCATCAGGTCGCCTTCGTAGCTGGAATCGATGAACACCCCCGCGGTGACCCGCAGGGCGTTGCGGGCGACGGGCTCGGCCACGGGGCAACCCAGCGGGTCGAAGGCGCAGCGATCGAACGACGCCGAAGCAATCGCCTTGTCCTGGGAAGCGCAGGCGACAACGCGATGTTCGAAAATTACGTCGATGCCGTGCTTGTCCAAGAGCGCGGCAAAGTCGGCGGCGATGTCGTCGGGGTTCAGTTGGCGATCCGGCTTGCGGCGGGCGTTGGGGCCGCGGGGTTGGCCCAACGAACGCAGCAGGCCGCGGGTCATGCCGCCGGTGGCCTGGTAGTTGGGGCAGTCTTGCAGGGGCTTGAGCCCCGCCCCCAGGATGCCGCCAACCCAGCGACTGGGTTCCACCAGCACGACCGAGCGTCCCGCCCGTTGGACGGCAATGGCCGCCATAATGCCCGAGGGCGTGGCCCCATAGACGCACACATCGGCCTGCACCTCGCGGGGCTCGGACCAGGCCCGATCGGCCAGGCCCAGCATCAGCAGCCAGGCAGCGACAAGACAAAGCGGTCGCGCAAACATGCCATTGATCCTCGAGAGTCGCGGTCAGCGCGGTTTCGTAGGATCCTTTGTAGGCACAAGTTTGATCGGATGCAAACCGCCCCCCGGCTCACGCGGAAGATCGCAACCGCTTGCTGTGCTTACTGATCCCTGCGCAAGTCTTCGAACACTGCGGAAATCCGACTGTTTGACCCGTGTTGTTAAAGCCAGTTGTGCGAACCACCTCGGGTCAAGCGACCCATTTCGGTATGGACTGCCGGAATCAGGAGAACCAACCGCGAAGAACGCGAAGAACGCGAAGGTGGGGCACGACGTCTTCGCGATCTTGGCGTCTTCGCGGTTCAACGTGTTTGCCGTCCTGAGTCTCCCGGTGCCTCGTGGCTTGTTCGTCAACATTTGCAGGCAACGGTAAGTACTCGCATTGCAGCTCGGAGTCTGCCCACTGGAAATATGTGGGTCGTGGGGATTGAGCCACAGTTCGTGTGCTTTGAGAGTTCGCGCAAGTGTGCCACTGCTTGCCTGCTGGCAAGCAGTGTTGGAAACGGTTCACGTTGCCTGGAAAGGTTTGGCTTCGACTCGACCGCTCAACGTCTGTCTGCGAATCGTACTGCTTGCCAGCAAGCCGTGCCACATTTTTTGATGAAGCAAGGACACCCCTTCCATTGCTTCGGCCCTCTCATCCCGAGGTCTCTGCTCCAGCAGCATGACGATTCGGTCCGGCCCGTAGGCGGTTAACCCAACAGAACAATCGCGCCGACCACCAGAACAATCACCGCCACGACGACGATGAAACCGGCCAGAAAGATGTTGCCCAGGCCGGCCCATGCGGAGCGATACCCCTGGACTTCGGCGATGGTATTGCAAGCCAACACCAAGGACCAAATCCCCAAAACCATCTCGACGACAGCGATGCCGAGAAACGGAATCAGCAGGGTGGGTTGGGTCTCAAATCGAGGACCTGCTTCGGTGAAAACCGTAGAACCGAAGAGCAGAAGTTTCACGATCCAAAGCGGCAAAGCGAAAACGGCGGGCACCGAGGCCCAGGCGATCGCCGTTCGGATGTGGACCCGATCGCCGATACCGCCAATCATGTAACCGGACCATTGGAGCAAGAAAGAGCTGATCCATAAACTCAGTAGGCCTCCCAGGGGGCCCATCAGACACGCAATTGCGATGATGGCTTCCGTCGAGAGTTCATCGCCCGCGTTGCCCATCGACGCCCGGCTGAGCGTTTCACCAATTCCAGCGAGACAGGCCAGCAGCACGACGTGAAGCCTGGGGTCCACCTCGACGATCGCGCGAACGGTTTCCCGGGGACGGGTCCAAATGGTGTGAAAAGGTCTCAGCTCCGGTTCAGGCGATACGGACTCCGGCATTGCGTAAGGATTCTGATGTGCGTCGAACTGGTCGTCTGGATGCATTCGGCTTGTTCCTCTCCGCGACACGAGGCCGCGTGGCATGGTTCATTGTCATGGACGCACAAAAAAAAGCGCAGTGGATCAGCCCTCCCAGGGCAACCGTGCATCACCTGTTCTTCGAAGGGCTCGCGCGAAAATGGCCGGGGTGCCTGAGAAGTCCTCCCCTCGGTTTGGTGAGATTAGCGGGTTGGGTGGGGGGCTGCAAGGAACGAAGGATGAGTTTTTGGCGAAAACAGGGCCGTTTCGCGTGGTTCAGGTCGGGCGGAACGCCCAGGAGGACGCGTGCGGGGGGGAGGGGGGTGCGGGGGGGGGGCGGCCGGGGGGGGCGGGGGGGCGGGAC
>JBJHDE010000550.1:0-4046 GCA_050486385.1 Planctomycetales bacterium
GAATGAAGCAACACGTTCCACACCCGCAATTGGAGAGAGCGATGATCCGCATGTTTGGACTGATGTGCCTGGTGGTCTTGGTTGGGGCGACTCTGGCCAGGACCGAAGAGACCGCTCCGTGCCCTGGCAATGGGCAGAAACCTGCCGAAGCCCCACAAGTCTACGTGGTGCAGTTGACTGAGTTTCGCATGGATCAAACGGCTGGGACGCGGCTGCCGACCCCGGAGATCTTGGAGTCGCTGGAGAAGGCCGAACAGTCCGGCACGATCGAAGTGATTGAGACCATCCGTCTGTCGGCCCTGCAGGGGCACGAGAGCACGGTGCAGATCGGCAGGACGGTCTTGGTTTCCTTGGGGGCGGCGCCGGCCCCGGGCCGTCCGCCCGTACGGCAGCTTCAGCGCGAGCGGGTGGGCACGCTTGTGAAGGTGACGGTGGAACCTGTGGACGAAAAAGTCCATGTGAGGCTGACCTACGAGGCATCGCGTTTGGACGATGCCGCCGCCGACGACCTTCCATCCGAAACCCAGTCGATCCAGGTTCAAACCGTGGTGACCATCGACCCGGCAACGACGTTTCTGGCCGGTGGTTCGACGTCCAAGTCGAGCGCGTTTGTTGCGCTCTCGGTACGTGCGCTGGGAGGCGACTGAGACGCTCACACCGGCGGGCCGAGTGGGGGCTTGGGCTGAGTAATGACGGGCAGAATCCGCGACATGCGGGCGTTGAGTTCAATGTACGACCGCCATGGGTCGGGGACGTTCTCTTCATAGAAGATGGCTTCCACGGGGCACTCGGGCACGCAGGCCTCGCAATCGACGCAGTCGTCGGGGTGGATGTAAAGCATCCGTTCCCCTTCGTGAAAGCAATCGGTGGGGCAGACGGTCACGCAGTCGGTGTATTTGCAGCCGTCACACGGCTGGGTCACGACAAAGGCCATGGCACAAGGCCCTCCTCAAGGGTCGCTCGGATGAGTTTGCAGGCAACGGCTCCTCGCCATCGGCGGCGGGGGCTTACTGGTGGAGTCGATTTGACGCCCGCTCTGGACACAAAATCTCGGGTTTTTTCTCCAAGACGCCCCGACTGAACTCGGCCGCTTGGAGCGCCAGGTTCCCCGCCGCGTGGCAGGTGCTACACTCCATGGGGTCTGGGGTAGGCCGCATCCCCCCTCCTGAACTCCTTTTGAGGTTTCCCCATGAGAGGCCATCGTCTTCTTACCGCCCTTGTCGTCGGCGTGCTCGCGCTGGCAACTGCGGCGGACGCCGCGGACAAACCGGTGCAAGTGTTCATCCTGGCCGGTCAGTCGAACATGGAGGGGCACGGGGTGGTCAAGGCCGACCCAAACCGCAACGGCGGTCAGGGCAGCTTGGAGCATGTGGCCAAGAGCCCGGCCACCGGCGAGCGGTTCAAACATCTGCTTGATCCCGAGGGTGGTTGGGCGGTGCGAGATGACGTGTGGATTCACTACCTGGATCGCAAGGGCAAGCTGACGGCCGGCTATGGGGTCAACCAGGATCGGATCGGGCCGGAACTTGGATTTGGATTCGTGGTCGGCGAGGCTTACGATCAGCCCGTGCTGCTTATCAAGCTGGCCTGGGGCGGAAAGAGCCTGGGCAAGGACTTTCGCCCGCCCAGCGCCGGGGGCGAGGTTGGGCCCTACTATCGCGAAGTCGTCGAGCGGACGAAGGCCGTGCTGGCCAATTTGAAGACCGAGTTTCCCGAGTTCGGCGATCGCGGGTACGAGCTGGCTGGGTTCGGGTGGCACCAAGGCTGGAACGACCGCGTCAATCAGGCGTTCAATGATGAGTACGAGACGAACATGGCGCACTTCATCCGCGACATCCGCAAGGATTTGGGGGCCGAAAAGCTGCCGTTCGTCATCGCCGAGACCGGCATGAGCGGCCCCGAAGAGAAGCATCCCCGGGCGTTGTCGTTGATGAAGGCCCAGGCCGCCGTGGCGGAACACGAGGAGTTCCGCGGCAATGTGGCGTTCGTCGGCACGAAAGAATTCTGGCGCGATCGGGACCAATCGCCGTCGGGGCAGGGTTATCACTGGAACACCAACAGTGAGACCTACTATCTCATCGGCCAGGCGATGGGCACCGCCATGCTGAAGCTGTGCCAGCCGACGCCCGACGAGTGAGCGCGTGGGGCGGTGCAATGGATAACACTTGGTCCTTGGTGGAGTGGATTCTATGTGGTGGCGTGCGTTGATGCTGGTTTTTGCGTTTGTGGCGACGTTTGCCGCGGCCCACGCGGCGGATCCCCCGAAACTGACGCAACGGCTGCTTGAAGAAGTGCCGTCCGAGTTGGCTCGGGCCACCCGCGAGCAAGGCGATGCCAACCGTGGGGCGATGCTGTTTTTTCAGCCGTTTCTGACGTGTGCCAAGTGCCACGATGCCGAGACCGGCACGCCCCTCCACCCGGACCTGACGCGGCCTGATCAGAATGTGACCGATGAGTACCTGATCGAGTCGATTCTCGACCCGTCGAAGGTCATTAAAAAAGGGTACGAGTTGCTGCTGGTGACCACCGTCGATGGACGAAGCCACTCGGGAATGTTGGCCGAGGAGACCGAGCAGACGCTCACGCTGGTTGATCCGGCCACCAACAAGCGGATCACCCTGGCGACCGAGGAGATTGATGAACGGGAGGCGAGCGCCAAGTCGCTGATGCCCGACGGGCTGGTGGACTTGCTCTCGGACCGCCAGCAGTTTTTAGATTTGGCCAAGTATGTGATCGAAGTGGCCGAGGGCGGTCCCAGTCGGGCCCAAGAGCTGCGACCGGCCCAAACAACCTTCACGCTGCCCGAGTACGAGCAGACAATCGATCACGCGGGACTGATTCGGGGGCTGGATGACGGGGCCTTTCAACGGGGCGAGGCGCTCTACGCCCGGGTGTGCGCCAACTGCCACGGCACCCACGATTCGCCTGGTTCGCTGCCGACGTCGCCGAAGTTCGCGGAGCATACGTTCAAGCATGGCAGCGATCCGCACAGTCTGTATCGAACGCTGACGCATGGATTGAACTTAATGCCCCCGCAGACGTGGATGGTTCCGCGGCAAAAGTACGATGTGATTCATTACTTGCGGGAAGCCTACATCAAGCCCCTGAACCCCGCGCAGTACACGCGGGTCGACCCGGCCTATCTGGAGACCTTGCCGCAGGGTTCGAGCTTTGGTCCAGAACCGGCCAGCGTCGAACCGTGGATGGCCATGGACTATGGCCCCAGCCTGATGAATACCTACGAGGTCGGCGGCCCCGGGCCGAACATCGCGTACAAAGGCTTGGCGGTGCGGCTGGACGCCGGGCCCGGCGGTGTGTCGCGGGGGACGAGTTGGGCACTGTTCGACCACGACACTTTGCGTTACGCGGCCGCCTGGACCGGAGACGAGTTTATCGATTGGAAAGGAATTCACTTCAATGGCCGGCATGGGGTTCACCCGCAATTGGCTGGCGAGCGGCACGTTGTGAACCCAGTCGGGCCGGGATGGGCCGATCCCGAGACAGGCAGCTTGGACGACCCACGACCCGTCGGACGCGACAACCGTCCTTATGGTCCGCTGCCGCGGGCGTGGGCCCAGTATCGGGGCATCTATGCCTATGGCGACCAGACGGTCATCGCCTACACCGTGGGCGATGCCTCGATTCTTGAACTTGAGGGGGCCGAATCCGACGCCGCGTCCCAGGCCACGGTGTTCACCCGCACGCTTGAGGTCGGCCGGTCCTCGCGCGATCTGCTGGCGCGGTTGGCACCCGAGGATGTGGCGGTTGCCGTGGTCGGCGACCAGCGGGTGTCACTTGATATGCGGGATGGGTCGCGGGTCTTGCGGATTCCGGCAGCCGCCACGCCAACACGCGTTAAAGTGCTGATGAGCCAGGGCCGGCCCGCGGACCTAGCCGCGCATGCTCAAAACACGCGGCCACCCCAACCGCTCAAGCCGCTCACTGAAGGTGGACCGAAGCGCTGGCCCGAGGTATTGCAGACCACGGCCGAAGTGGACCACGGCGACCGCGGGTTGGTTGTGGACACGTTCGCCACGCCCGACCTC
>JBJHDE010000551.1:0-4037 GCA_050486385.1 Planctomycetales bacterium
ATCCAGCAGCGGGTGGAAGAAATTGAGCCTCACCGCGAACGTCGAATCGTGGTCTATTGTCATCATGGAGGGCGGAGCCTGCGGGTGACCCAATGGCTCCGTCAACTCGGTTACAACCGGACCCAAAGTCTGGCTGGGGGCATTGATACTTGGGCAGAGACCATTGACCCTACGTTGCCGAGATACTAATTTACGAGACCCGCAGTGAGCAGCCGCTCGCTGTGAGCCGAAGTGGCGGAATTGGCAGACGCGCTAGATTCAGGTTCTAGTGGGGGAAACCCCGTGGAGGTTCAAGTCCTCTCTTCGGCACTGCCTACTACGAAAGGGCTTACGGCCATGCGGTCGTAAGCCCTTTTCTCATCGATTCGGTCGCCGCTGCCCCCGAAAGGCCCCACTCGGCAACCAACTTTCAGCCGCGGTGTGACGCCGGCGACCACCCCGCCACGTGGCCCAAATCCACCCCAAATTGGGCCGGCTGCCTCCCGCCGAATCCTGTCCCACCTATCCCCTCAGTCCTTGCAGTCAGTCCGGGGGCACGGGATCGTCCAAGTCGGGGAATTCCGCAAAGGTTCACAATCTGTTTGACCCTGACCGAAACCACAGTTAGGGTTGGATGCAGAATTGATGAACACACGACCCCCGGACGGACTAAATCCCGCCTTGTGATGGGATCTGGCTGGGGCCAGTGGGTTGCTGGCGAAGTGGGACGCGCCGGCGGATTCTGGATCTGGGAGATCGCCCGGCTTTCGTTTCGAAATGCACTCCGAGCCTCATTGAGGCCGCTCAGGGCCATGAGCTTCCCTGAGTTACGCTGCGGTTGTGTCGGTTGCTGGGGGCTTCCCGATCCAAGGTTCAACGCAAGCGGTTTCCCCCTTACCCCGCCGGTTGGGCGGGAGGATCTCGAGCCATGCTGATCTTCACCGGTTCGTTGTTGCGGCGGATGCGCGAAGCCTTTGGTCGGAGTGTGCGGAAGGCCTGTCCTCGCCACGAAGCGCAGCTCATGGCCGAGCCGCTGGAACCCCGGCATCTGCTGGCCGGTTTGGTGGATGTCACGACGTTAAACGAAGGCGGCTACCAGCACGTGGAAAGCGTGATTCTGGACGATGGCCAGCAGATTTACAGCGACGGCTTCGTGCCCATTGAGGTGTTCCACTACCGGTCTACCGACGGCACCAACCGCGTTCTCTCACCAACTGGCGATCCCGGCATGGGTAGCCGCGCCCGTGTCTTGACCGATGGCTGGACACTCAATGCGGGGCTGATCAATGTAGGCGGACCAGGCGGGACATTGACGGTAGAACAGCAAGAAGCCCTGGGCCCCAACGCGGCAAGCTCAAGTGCACTGGGCATTGGCGTCGAGTTCATTGGCGGGTTGGTTGTCCGCGATGGGATCGACCTGATCGTGTTCGAGTACGCCAACAGCTTCGGCAGTCTTGACTCGTTCATGGTCCACCGCGTGGATGATGTCGCCCAGAGCATCACGATCAACGGGGGCGACGGCGGCGATTACGACGTGACCCGCTTCAGCGGTGATGTGGTAAGCACCGGTGGCTATCAGGGAACCATGGACAGCAACCTCATGACCTTTGAGGGAGGTTCCTGGAGCCTCAATGGGAATCATAGCCAGGGCTGGGGCGCGGTGGGAATCGACCTGAGGGATCTGGGCTATGCCGAGGGCGACGTCGTACATCGGCTGTTCTTCAGCGACGTGGGCACCGGTGGTGTGGTCGATATCGTGTCCATCGTGGGTCTGCACCACACCCACTTTGAAACCAGCGACACCGGCCCCGAACCAGTGGAACAGGGAACGATATTTCCCAACTACCAGGATCTCATTCTGGGCACCAGCGGCCTGCTGGCCTACTTCCCGCTGGGCGAGATGGATGCCAATGGCACGACCACGCCCAACCTGGGCAATCCGGCTACGCCCGACGGCGTGTACCAGGGCACGGCCGGCACGACCAACTCCTTCTTGGCGGGCGGCAGCCACACTGCCGCGGTGTTCGACGGCAACGGCCAGATCAATATTGAAGGCAGCAACGTAACGAATGGGGCGAACCACGGTCGAAGTCAAGCCACCGTCGAACTCTGGTTCCGTGCCGATGATCCCGGCGGCCTGCAATTCCTCTACGAGCAAGGCTTCACGCAGGGCTACGGGTTGTACTTGTTTGACAGCACCTTGGTCTGGGGCGTTTCAAAAGCTGGCGATCAGGTGATCATTCCCTACGAGATCACCGCGGGCACGACCTACCACGTGCTGGGCACCTACAACAATGGTGCCATGGAACTGTACATCAACGGCGAGTTGGTCGGAACAAACACGCACGGCACAGGCAGTGTGGGTGGCCATGGCAATGCCAATGCCATCGGCGGGGTCAATGGGGGCGGCAACGCGGCCCATTATGTGAACCCCGCCGATCCCAGCGTGACGTTGACCGTCTCGGCCGGCGACGCCCGGTTCATTGGCATCATTGACGAGGTGGCAATCTATTCCACGGCTTTAGGGTTGTCCGATGCCCAGGCCCGCTGGAACCTGGGCTACCTGCGCGACCTGGTCGACTTCGCCGGTCGTGGCAACCTGAGTATCACGCCCGGCATCGTCCTGAGTGACCTGGGCGCGACGGTCACCATCAATGCCGATGGCCGCTTTTTCTACGACTCCTCGACCTCGGAGTTTCTCCAGTCGCTGAGTTCCGGAGACCCGCCCGTCGAAGACTTCTTCAACTACGAAGCCATCGTCAGCCAGGGCGAACAGGTCAGCCAAGGCCGGCTGGCTTTCTTCAACTTTGGAACGGGCACCTCGAGCGCAGATATTGTTTTTACGGCCACAGAACTCGCCGACGGAATTGCCGACGGTGCATTGACGCCCGAGATCACCTTTATTGAATCGCCCGGCGGCCATGGATCGCACGAGGACGGTTTGGCAATCTATGTGCCTGGCAATGGTGGTCACTTTCCAGCCAACCAGCGTCCGGTCTTGCCGTTCAGTAGTTCCGAAGTGTCGGCGAATACCACCACACTGGATCCGACGGTCCTTGAGAACCGCATGCAGGTGGCAATCGACAAGGACTACTATTTCGAGTTCACAATCACACCCGAAACCGACCTGGCGTTGACGCTGGAACTCCTCACGCTCAGCGTGACCAAGGGCGGGACGTCACCCTTGCGCGGATTTGCGGTCTATGCGACCGGCAATCCCAATGGCTTCGAAGGCCCCGGCGGGGCCGCGCCCACGGTTCATTCGGCCTTGTTCGTTGAGCCCCAGATCCCCAGTTATTGGGACCAGGCCAATCCCAAGTTCACGGGCTATCAGATTTCGCTGGCTGATGCGGGACTGAACCATGTCACCGGCCCGGTCACCTTCCGAATTTATCAGTTCGTGGACGGAGCCGGCGCCCTGGCCTACGACGATATTAACGTCTATGGCTACGTCACCGACACGACCAACACGTCGCAGTTGTCAAGCTCGGGCACGGTGACGCTGAATGTTAGCGGTGTGGATACTCCCCCGACGGCGGTCGATGAGTTTTATGCGACCGATGCCGATACGCCACTGGACGTGGCGGCGCCGGGCCTGCTGGAGAACGCCACCGACCCCGACTCCGATGAGCTTCTCGCCGGGCTGATCGTGGCCAACTACCGCGACGACTTCCAGGCCGGCACGCCCGCCGATGGCTGGCAGTACCTGTGGAACGCGCCCAACGGCTGGGAGCCGGGCGTCTCGGCCGGCGATGCGGGCAGCGGGGCGATTGGCAACTCGGCCGGCTACCTGCCCCTGCTGTTTGCGACAAACGACTACCGTCCCGATGGTACGACCGATAATCCCTCCGCTAACCCACCAGCCGGTTGGGCCCGCCTGAACGCCACCGGTGGCCATCCCGCTTCGGGCTTCACGCAGACTGGCGGTGTGGGCAACGAGGTCAACCGCCACGTCATCGCCGCTTACACGGTACAGGCCGATGGCGACTATCACATCATTGAAAGCTTCGTCACCAATACCGGCAACGGCGGCGACGGGGTCACCGTGCGGGTGTACG
>JBJHDE010000552.1:0-4035 GCA_050486385.1 Planctomycetales bacterium
ACGACGCGGCGGCTGATCCCCGCAAGCCAGGGACAACCGCACCCATGCCACGCTGCGCGGCCCGCCGAACACCGTCGTGTTTGGCCGTCAGTCGTGGTGCCGCGAACGAACCCGCGCGGATGCTGAAGGTGGGATTTGAGCGGCATAGAGTCGGGTGTTTCGGGGAGTAATAACAAAGCATGCTATTGTTAGTTTACCCCCCGAGCGCAACCAGCGTGGAAGCCAACCACAAGGGTCATGGCACGAGTCCTCGGTGGTGGTCTGATGTGGTAATCAAACCATCATCGGGAGGCTTTTCCAGCCCACGAAGAAGCTAGCCGTGCTCGCATAGCGTTGCGGGCACAAAGTGCGAGAGTTGAACCGAAGGAGCCTGTGCGATGATCACTATCGCAGTAGTTAATCATGTCTGACAGACAGCATCGGCCCATCACAACGAGTGTGAACTTTGGTGTGCGAGCGAGTTCCTTGCGAATTCGAGCGATCACGGAATTGATTGCTGTTGAGCCGACCAGCGCTTTCGAGAAGGGCGACGAGTATCTTGGCAAGCAGAGGACGAGCAGGGAAATCGAGCACATCGTGAGAACTCGGCCTTTCGGAGTTTGGCACTTCTGTACGGAAGGCCTCGTTCCATCGCAACTGGTTGAGGACCATGTCCACCTGCTGCTTGAGAAACTGGAGCCTGCTCGCAGCGAGATTCAGGCTCTTTGCCGAGATTCCAACCATTCAGTTCAGATAGCAATTTGGCACGTCGGTCCAAGTGGCTTCTATTTGCCCGCAGAACTTTTTCAGCGACTTGCTGCACTGTGCGATGGAATCGCGATCACATGCTGGGAAGTCGATGAGGAGTAGAGGAAACAAACACTGGTCAAAACCTCAACCGTGGCTCAATCCTGTTTTCAACGAAAGATCAGCGCACATCCGCCCTGAGACCAGCCGCTCGCGCGACTGGACTCAGCACAATCGTCCAAGGCGCAGGCGACCGATCGGCGGACGGCGCGGGTTCCGAAGTTCATCGAAGTTGTGCGGTGTCGGGCATGGCCGCCTGTTGGCAGGCGACGGCGCGCTAGCGCGGTCGCAGTTCTTCGAGCCAGGACTGCTCGGGCACGCGCTCGGGTTGTTCCTCGGCCCAGTCGGGCTGGGGGAACCAACGCAGGGGCGAGTAGCGGGGATAGGTCTCGAAGACGTCGCCGCCGTCCGGTCCGACGACCCGCGGCTCGCCGGTCTCGCGCAGGTACGCCATCAGCCGCTCGCGGAGTTTCTGCTTGGCGTCGGCATGGGCGGAGTCGTCGGCCAGGTTGATCAGACAACCGGGGTCGCTTTGGATGTCAAACAGTTGCTCGGCCGGCCGCTTTTCGACCGCCAAACGGAACAGCGGCGCGACGCGGGGGGCGTCCCGGTTCTGGATGAGAAACGTCAGCGATGGGCAGGCGTCAATGTCGTGGTAGCCGGCGTGCATGGGGCCCAGCACACCGTCGACGGCCGTGCCGTTTTCATAGGTCACCTTGGTATAGCGCTGGGGGGCACCGGCGGGCCATCGCTCGGGGCGGAAGTTCCGGACATAGAAGTACTGCTCGGTCCGAATCCCCCGCTGGGGATAGCTCAACGTATTGAAACGCGAAGAACTGTGCCGCTCGCGACCGCTGAAGATCGCGTCGCGGCTCTCGTCGACCTGCCCCTGTTGGTCGCTGGTCAAGATCGGCAGGATGCTGTGGCCAGCAATTGGGTGCTCCTCGGGGGGGGCCACGCCGGTCGCTTCGTAGATTGTCGCCGTCAGGTCGATCAGGTTGATGTGATCTTTGACCCGCCGCTCGCCCGGCACCCGTGCCGGCCAGGCCACGGCCAACGGCATGTGGATGCCGTACTCGTTGATGTTCGCCTTGGCGTAGGGGAATGCCATGCCGTTGTCGGAAGTGACAATGACCAGCGTGTTGTCCAACTCGCCGCGACGCTCCAGTTCGTCGAGCATCCGCCCCAGGTGCTGGTCGAACCACTGAATCTCGAAGCAGTAATCCAGCAGGTCCTCGCGGATCTCGGGCGTGTCGGGCAGGAATGGCGGCACCGTGACCGCGTCGGGGTCCAGGCCGTGTTCCTTACCAATGCCCGGCTTGAACACGCGGTGCGGCTCGTAGCCCCCGTACCAGAAGCTGAACGGCGCGCCGTCGGGCCGCTTGTCGAGGAAGGCCTTAAAGTTGGCCGCGTAATCGATGTTGCTGATGCCCGGCGGCGAATCCATCTTGATCTGCGAGAACGCGGTGCCCGCGGGGTTCCGCTCCCAGCCGCTGACCTTCCAATTGCCCGGCGACCAGCCCTTGCCCGTGAAGCCCACGAAGTAGCCTTCGGCCTCCAGGCGATCCTGATAGACAGTGTACTTCTTGGGGAAGGAGCTGGCGTGCGTCCCGGCCGCGCCAATCTGCCAGATGTGGCGGCCCGTCAGAAACGCCGCCCGCATCGGACTGCAACCCGGGGCGGGCGTGAAGGCGTTGTCGAACAACACGCCCATCGAGGCCACACGATCGAACGCCGGTGTCGAGATCGCCGCGTAGCCATAGGCCGAGGCATGCGGGTAGGACTGGTCGTCTGAAATGCAGACCAAAACATTGGGTCGTTGGGCGTCGTCGGCGGTTGCCGAATTGACCGCGACGGCCAGCAAAGCCAGAAGGGCCAGGGCGACCAGAGCCAGGCGGATGCGCGGCATTGTGGGACCTCGTCAATCGGGAAACGGCACCATCGCGGAGATCGCGGGCCAAGGGCGGGCGCTCGTCCCAGTGGCCAGTGCCACTCTACTTGGTGCCGAGACCGGACTCCAGACACACCCGGGCAACGGCGACGGACTCAGCGGTCGATCGCCGCGAACACCGGGCAGCCGGAAGCGACGTCTTGATGGAGCCGCACCTGGATCCTGGCCCGGTCGGCCCTGGCGCGGTGCAGCGCAGCGGGTCCGCGACCCCTTACCTCGCCGGCGACACGATCCGCACGTCGCACTCGCCCACGGCCAGATCGTCCCAGACCACCGGACTGAAGCCGTCGGGGCTGGCCGGGTCGATGACCGGCAGCTCGAACACCCCGGTGACCCGATAGGTGTTGGGCTCGGGGAAGGTGAACCACCGCGAGAGGTCCACTTCGGCCGTGAACGTGTCGCCCGGCCGCAGGGTCTCGCTCACCATTTTCCCACCAAAGTTCGTCGGGTCGCCGGTGTCGGGCAGGCCCTGCCCGTCCGCCCCGGCCTGGGCGACGAACCGGAACTGGTTGTTTCGCGGCCCCCGCTGCTTGCCCCCGAACGTAAACCGCAGCGGTTCGACGCCCGTGTTCTTGAGTTCCATCCTCAGTGTCACGGCTTCGCCAACCGTGTACCGCGGTTTGAGCGGCACCCACCGGACTTCGTAACGGTGCCCCGGGTGTTTGCGGAGCTGCGGCTCGATGTTGTAGCGCGCGGCGAGCACCTGGGCCGCATCCGCCGAGTTGACGTTGGCCCAGGTATTCGCCAGGCCGTCGGCCGGCAGTCGTTCTGGTCGGCCAAGGTGGAACACCAAGCCGTCGACGACCAGCGCCGTCTGTTGGCTGGTGACCTCAGGCGGGAGCGGGCCGAGTTTCTTGAGGGTGATGGTGAATCGGGTGTTGTCGTTGGCCTGCGACTGGAGTGTGCCGCCGACTCCCACCGACGGCGAGAGCCGCTTGCCGAGG
Source organism: Planctomycetales bacterium (assembly GCA_050486385.1). Lineage (GTDB taxonomy): Bacteria > Planctomycetota > Planctomycetia > Pirellulales > Pb10988 > JBJHDE01. The sequence goes on from JBJHDE010000552.1 coordinate 3,682, forward strand.
ATCGCCGCGGACCCGTCGGCCAGCGTCACCTTCCGACCAGGGCCCTCGAAGGTCAAAAGGTACACGCCGTCGGCCAGTGACTCGGCCTCTGGCTCGGGGGGGTCGCTGTGAATTGCCCCGAGGGCCGCCGCGGCCAGCAGGATCGCCGTCAGACCGCCCGCCCATTGCGTCAGGAACATGCTGCATCTCCTCGGCTAGCCAACGACCAGAATCGCCGGGCCGGTGCCGCGGTCGACGTTGGCTCTTGCGACGCGGCGAGCGACGCTAGGGTTCCATCAGTTCGATGGATGCGGCCTTGACCCCGTCGCCGCGAACGACCACGGGTGTGTCGGGCTGCCAAGGCATGGGCAGATC
>JBJHDE010000553.1:0-4018 GCA_050486385.1 Planctomycetales bacterium
CCGGAAAAAGAGCTGGCTGTAGATCCGCGATCCCCCAGAAAGCAAGCCTCCGAAGTGAACCTTAAACTCATGGCTTCCTTGATCAACTTCACGTTCCAACAACTGAAGAAGCGAACGCTTGGGCTTAAACTTCTTTGTGTCCCGATAGCTGACCTCGTACCGTTCGGGTTGGCCGTCCGACGGAATCCCATGGTCGATGATCCGATAGTCATAGGGGAAAATCCATTGAGAAACCAGCACATCGCCGTGTTGTTGCGCATCACGATCGATTCCAAAGGCCATACCGACTTGAATGATCGATGTCGCGGAGGTCGCCGCCCGGAGCACAATGGCTTGCGATGTCGAGCCCTGGTGAAAGAACGGTCCCATCCTGGTTTTCACGGCCCGCACACGATTCGAGCCAAAAGTTCCGAGTGTGTAGTAGGTCCCGACCCGATCGTCAATTCGCTCTTCGAATTTGATATCAAGCTCTCGCGCTCCCAGTTCAAGCTGCTCTCTTTCAGTCTGCGTTGCAAAGAACAGAAGGATGTCGCACTTGAGATCATCGTCTTGGGGTGTCACGCTTCCGAATCCTCGACTTTGACAGGCGTTCCAAGCGTCAATCCAACTTGTGTTTGGGCCCCCTCCCCCGGCGAACGGCCGTCTTGCGACCGGGCCGATAGCCTTTACCACGACCTTTGCCGCTGGGGACCTTGTGAACGTGATCGCCGCGCTCAGCCTCGTTGGCGCGTTTGCGTCGGGCGGCGAGTGCTGCTTGCGGGGGCTGGGCGGGGATCAGGCAGTCGCAGCCGTTGCCGATCAGATCCTGCCGGCCGGCTTTCTCCAGGGCCTTGCGGACTTCGAAATAGTTCTCGGGCTTGAAAAACTGCAACAAGGCGCGTTGCAACTTGCGATCGCCCAGGTGCTTGGCCACTTGTACCGGTTGCATGGTGAACGGATCCAGGCCCGTGTGGTACATGCAGGCGGCAATGTCAAAGGGGCTGGGAATGAAATCCTGCACCTGGTCGGGTTTGTAACCGTTCCGCTTGAGATACAACGCCAGGTCGATCATCGCGTTCAGGTCGCTGCCCGGGTGACTGGCAATGAAGTACGGAATCAGGTACTGCTTTTTTCCAGCCTTGCGACTTGCCGCGTGGAAGGCTTTGTCAAACTGGGTGAAGTCGTCGATGGTCGGCTTCTTCATCAGCCGCAACACCTCGGGGTCGGTGTGCTCGGGGGCAACCTTCAAGTAACCGCCCACGTGATGCTGGACCAGTTCGTCCATGTACTCGGGGCTCCGCTGGGCCAGGTCCATGCGTACCCCACTGGCAATGTTGACTTTCTTGATACCGTCGGTCGTCCGCGTTTTGCGCATGAGCTGCACCAGCGGACTGTGATCGGTTCCCAGCAGCTTGCAGACTTTTGGATGCACGCAGCTCAGCCGGCGGCACTTGGCCTCGACCTCGGGCCGCGTACACCGCATTTGATACATGTTGGCCGTCGGTCCGCCAATATCGCTGATGGTGCCCTTGAACGTGGGATCCTGTTTGAGTTGAACGACCTCCTGCAGAATCGAACTCTCCGAGCGGCTTTGAATGATGCGGCCTTCGTGCGCGGTGATCGAACAGAACGTGCATCCGCCAAAGCAGCCCCGCATAATTTGCACCGAGTGCCGCACCACGTCGAAGGCCGGAATCTTGGCATCGCCATAACTGGGATGCGGCCGCCGCGTGAAATGCAACCCGTAAACCGCATCCATCTCCGCCTGACTCAGCGGCATGGCCGGCGGGTTGACGACCAGGTGTTCGTGACCATGCGCCTGCACCAGCCGTCGGGCGTTGTGGGGATTCGTCTCCTGGTGGGCCATGCGGGTCAGGTCGGCAAACGCCCGCTTGTCGTCGCGGACCGTTTCGTAGCTGGGCAAGATCAGCACGTCGTCGCCGACCGGCGGGTGTTCGCTGGCTCCCAGCCGATAAGCCAGGCCCCGCAAATCCCGCAGGTCGGCCAGCGTGGCACCGTCGTCCAATCGCCGCACGACCTCCAGCAGCGTTCGTTCGCCCATGCCAAAGCCCACCAGGTCGGCCTTGCTGTCGAACAAAATGCTGCGGCGGACCGTGTCGCTCCAATAATCGTAGTGGGCCAGGCGGCGGAGACTGGCCTCTACGCCGCCCGCCACCACGGGCACGCCTTTGTGGGCCTCACGCGAGCGCTGGCAGTAGGCCAAAGTCGCGCGGTCCGGGCGGCGACCAATTGCCCCGTCGGGGCTGTAGGCGTCGTCGTTACGCACCTTCTTGTTCGCCGTGTAATGGTTGATCATCGAGTCCATATTGCCGGCGCTGACGGCCACCATCAGCCGGGGCCGACCGAAGGTCTTCCAGGCCTCGCAGCTTTTCCAGTCGGGCTGGCTGAGCATCCCCACCCGGTAGCCGGCGGCCTCGAGAATCCGGCCCAGCAAGGCCATGGCGAAACTGGGGTGATCCACGTAGGCATCGCCTGTGACAAACAGCACATCGATGGCCTCCCAGCCGCGATCCTCCATCTCCTGGCGGGTCATGGGCAGCGGCGGCGTGGGCGGCAGCGACTTCAGCCCCCAAGGCAGGCTGGCGGGGGCCTCAACAATTGGCAAAGCGAGCGACATAGCGATGACGGGACACTCCTGGCTGACGGAATCCATTCCATTGGGTGGTGTGGGCCTGATCCTGGGGACTGGGCTCGGGGCGATGTCGCGGCTCTCCCCACATGGGGAGGATTGGGGTGAGGGCCCGCCGAGGGCCAAGGCGTTGACACGGCTGCTCTTCCATCATTCCCGACCTTGCGGCGAGTTCAAGGTGAAAACCCCGGACCCGCGGCCTTTCCGTTTGAGTGGGTCCCGGCCCATGCTGCGACTTGTGCAACGAGTCTCGGCGGCCGAGGCAAGGGGATCCCAGCGGAAAACACTCTTGGGGGGCCTGTCATCACGCCCAGCGAGCAGTTACCATGAAAAGGATCAGTTTGCTCCGATGGGTGACTCCGGGTGGGGTCGTTGGGGCGAATTCACCACTGACCACCGCTTTCCACACCCGAAGCAGGGGCCGGCAGGCTCCAGGACCCGATGTCGAGTGGGACATCGGTTGTCTCCCGGGAGTTGGTAGAGTCGGCGGGCCAGTGACCGCCAAGCAGACCACGCATCGCCCGCAGTGTACGAGCCGTAGGACGCGATTGACCTAGTGAGCGAACTTACCTCCCGAGGCCACCTGACATGGTGGTCTGGTTCCAGCGATTGGGCGTGGTGCCTGACCGTTTGCCCGTTGGGGAGGAGCTTCCATCGCGGGGAACCGCCGTCGGGGCCGTCATCGAGTGGGTAGGAGGAGAACCCTGGGATCGCGCGCGTTTCAGATCGGCTTGCTGGCCGTGGTGTTTCTGATTCTGCTGAGAATCAGCATCGGCTGGCATTTCGCCTACCAAGGCTATGCCAAGACCAAGGATCCGAACTATTCGTCCTCCTCGGTCATTTTGCAGTCTAAAGGACCGTTCGCCCGGGCGTTCCGGCAACTGGTGCCCGACCCCGATGGCCGCGAGCTGCTGGGGATGACGGTCGGGAAATCCATCGAGACCGACGACGACGGTCGCGAGCGGGTCCTGGTGGGCGAGCCCTTGAAGGCCCAGTGGGAAGAATTCCGCCGGCAGTTTGCCAACCACTATCAATTGGCCGAGGCCCAGGTGGAGGCCAGCCGGCGGCTGATGAGCACCCACTGGGAACTGCTGATGCAGTGGGTGACCGACGAGGGGCAGGCGATCGAATACTACCTGGAAGACCTCGACAAGCTGCACCGCGACGAGGCCGAACCCTGGAGCACCGTCTGGTTCCAGCAGGAGCGGCTGTGGACCGAGCGCCAGACGCGCTACGGCCGCGCGGTGCTGGAGACCCTGGCGCTGATCGCCTACCGGCAGCCGATCACCCGCGGCGAGATCGAGCAGGTACGCGGCGTGGCGGTGAACACCAACATCATCCGCACGCTCGAGGAACGCGACTGGATCCGCGTGGTCGGCCACCGCGACG
>JBJHDE010000554.1:0-4017 GCA_050486385.1 Planctomycetales bacterium
ACAGGTTTCTGGTCGAGGTTCCCCTGCTGGGGTCGGGGTCGGTGCGAAGCCTGATTGTGCATCTGCTGACCAACGCGGGTGGCGAGGGCTGGGGCGAAGCCCGCTTTCAGGCCTGGACGCCGGGCCAACTGCCGGATCGTCAGGATTGGCTGGCGGCCATGGTCGCCGGTCGCAACCTGTTTGACCTGGAAGAGCTGTTGGCCCTGCCGCCGTTGGCCGCCTTGCCGGCCGTGCGGTGTGCCCTGGAAACGGCCTGCTGGGACGCCATTGGGCACGAGTGCGGCCAGCCGGTCTGCCATCTGATTGGCGGCGTCTACCGCGAGCGGGTGCCGCTGGCTTTGCGATTGCACGCCCCGAATCCCAGCTTCCTGCCACATCAATCGCGACGGTGGGCCGATAGCGGCTACCACGCCCAGGTGCTGCCGCTGACCGGCCGGCTCCGCTGGGACCTGGCCCTGGTGAAAAGCGTCCGCGAATCGGCCGGGCATCGGGTGCGGCTCCGTTTGGATGCCGCGGGGCAGTACGGCCCCGAGACCGCCACGGAGTTCTGTGAGCGGGTCGACGGCGATGGTGTGCAGTTTCTGCTGGACCCGATCGACGATCCGCACTTCCACCGCACCGCGCGGCTCTGGCGGCAAACCGATGTGCCGCTGGCGATTGGCGCGGCGGTGCGGGGCCCCAAGGACGTGATGGCCCTGTTGCAGGCCGGCGCGCTGCCGCGGATTGTCGTGGGCTTGGAGCGGGTCGGCGGTTTGTTGGCGGCCAAACAATGTGCGGCGGTCGCCCGGGCCGGTGGCATCGACCTGCTGTTGGAAAGCGCCAGTCCCCTGGGTCTCGGGACCGCGGCCATGTTGCATATGGCGGCCAGCACGCCCGAGTTGACGATGGCCCACGAGTGCGGGTATCCGTTGGTCCGCGACGACCTGCTGCTGGAGCCGTTGGCCGTGATCGATGGCACCGCGGCCGTGCCCCAGGGCCTGGGCCTGGGGGTTGAGGTCGATCGCGACAAGGTCGATGGCTACTCGGTGGCGTTTTGACACGCGGCCACCGCAAACGCTTTAGCGTTGGGGCCAGCCCACTTGCCGCAGGCCCTCGTAAACGGCCACGGCCACCGCATTCGAGAGGTTCAGGCTGCGGACCTCGGGCCGGGAGGGCAATCGGACCCACTGGTCGGCATGGGCCTGCAAAATCGCTTCGGGCAGGCCGCTGGACTCGCTGCCAAAGACCAACACATCGCCAGACTGGAACCGCACCTCGTGGTGCAGCGCGGTGGCCCGCTTGGTAAACAGCCACAGTCGCTCCATCGGCAGCCGCTGGGTCAGGGCGGCCCAATCGTCGACGACCTCCCAGTCCAGGTGCTCCCAGTAGTCGCATCCGGCGCGGCGGAGGTGGGCATCGTCAATCACAAACCCCAATGGCTTGACCAGCCACAGCTTCGCGCCGGTGGCCACGCAGGTCCGCGCCACGTTGCCGGTATTGGGGGGAATCTCCGGCGCGTGCAGCACGATGTGAAATGTCGGGGTGCTCATGCCACCTGGGTCAAAAAGAGGCGCGCGAACCTCGGGGAACGCGCGCGACGGGGCGACTGGGTTCCGCTCAGCGATTGATGCTCAATGATCGTGATGATGTCCGTGACCGTGGCCGCCGGCGTAGATGGGGTGCTTCTCGTTGCCCCGGGCCACGACGTAGGCCAGCAGATCGAGAATCTCGTCGCGGGTGAGTTTCTCCAACAGGCCCTTGGGCATCAGCGAGACCTCGGACGGCACCCGCTCGTCGATGGCGTCCACCCGCAAGGCGACTGGCTCGGCCGAGGACAGCGGATTCTCGATGACCCGCACCGTGGTTTCGTCGCTGGCCACGATCATGCCGTTGACCACCCGACCATCGTCCATGACGAAGGTGTGCGAGCGGTACTTGTCGTCGATCTTGGCCGAGGGCTCGAGGATCGATTCCAGAATCTCGGCCGGCGTGACCTTGGCCTCCAGGGTGTCCAGGGCGGGGCCAAAGGCGTTGCCGCTGCCATGCACCTTGTGGCACGCCAGGCAACTGGCCACCTCGAACAGGTGCTTGCCACGGGCGAACGAGCGATTGGCGTTCAGCTCCTCCAGGGCCGGCTTCAAGTCGTCGACCGTCCATTCGGTCCGCGGGCGATTGAGTTCCAGCAACTCGTCCTGGATGGTCAAATCGTGCTTGGCCAGGTAGGCCACCGGGTCGGCCGAGTAGGCCTCGAGATCCTCGACCACATACAGGGCACCATACATCCGCCGCCAGTGACCCGGGTAGGTACATACAAACGGATAGACGCCCGGCTGGGACGGGGCCGTGAACGTGAGCACCTGCGACTGTTGGCCCTGCAGCAGTTCGCTGGCCAACAGCACATGGGGCGACTTGGGGGCGTAACCGCGGGCCTGGGTCGCCGGGTCCTGGGCGGTGGCCTCGGCCATCTCGCCGATCTCGGCCAGGGTGCCGGGTTTCAGGATCACCAGGTTGTGCGGCATGATGTCGGGGTTTTCAAAGATGATCTGCAGCGGCTTGCCGGCGGTCACGGCGAGGTGCTCCTGATCGTAGGCCATGCGGTGCGGCACGGCGGTAATCCGCAGCACGCGGACGCTGACCTCGCCCAATCGCTGCCGCAGGGCCCGAGCCGGCTCGGCCGGCAAGCGGGCGGCCAGGGCATCGGCCAACTGCATGGCGTCCAGTGCCGACGGGGCATTGCGATCCTCGGTGGGAATCCCCTCGACGTAGCTCACCAGCCGCTCGGCCAGCGGCTCAAGCTGATCCTCGGGCCAGAACCGCGGCGGAATCCGTTGCAAGGCCTGCACGGCGGCGTTGCGTGTGGCGTTGTCGTCCAAGAAGGCGGCCACCCGGCCAAACACCTCGCCCTCCTTGCCGCGAATGGTCACCAGGGCCTGCATGGCCGCGCGACGCACCAGGCTGGCCGGATCGCGGACACCGACGTCGTAACTGTCCGAGGTCTTGGGAGCCGGGAGCTTCTGCTGACTCCAGATCTCGTTCCGTCCGGCGTCCAGCACCTTGAGCGTGAATCCGTCCAGCCGCTTGCCGAAGTCGCCCTCGGTGCGATTGAAAATCACGATGCGTTCGATGGGGTACTCGTCGCCCAGATCGACCTCCCACCAGGGATTCCGCTGATTCTCGCTGGTGTGCGTCTGGCCGCCATCGCCGTAACGCCCGCTGGTCTTGCCATCGATACCGCGGTCGGCGGTGCCGCCAAAGCCGGTGTCGCTTTGACGGGCCTTGCCGCGTCGGGCGATGTTCGTGCCGCCCGAGTAGACCTCCACTTCGGCCAGGGTCAGCGTGCGGCGCTGGCCGGGCAACTCGACCCGGACGAAACGGCCCAGGGTGCCGGGCGGCGAATCGTCGGTGGCCAAGGCCTCGGGCAGGCCGTCCAGCAACGGCAGCACCTTGGGATACAAAGCCGCCTTGAGCCCGGGATCGGGAATCAGCGGCATGGCCGCCACCAGGTCGATCAGCGATTGGGTCGACCGTTGGGCTCGCTGCCAGACCTGCTCGACGTCGCCATCGGCTATGATCAGGCTGACCTGACCGATCTGCCGGACCAACGGGCTGGGCGACTGCTCGGCCAAGGCTTGCAGCTTGCCGCGGATCTCGGCCAGTTGCTCGCGCGGCTGCTCGCTCAGCAAGCGGGCAAAGTCCACGATCACCTGCTCGCCCCGCGGGTGACCGCCGGCCTCTTCCAGGGCGGCCAGCAACACCGTCAAGGGGTCGGCCTGTTCGAGTTCCGCCAGCCGCTCAATTGCACCCCGCCGCAGCTCGTCGGACAGTCCCGGGCGGAACAACAATGCCCGGACCACGCCCCGTGTCTGCTCGCGCTCCACCAGCGCCTCGGTCGGCAGACTGGCGTACAGGGCGCGTTCGCCCTCGGGCGTGGTCACGGCAATCTCGGCCCCAGACTCGATGGCCCGCTTCCAGACATTGTCCAGGGTTTTGCGAGTCTCGGCGATGGTGTATTGCAGGTACTCGTCCAGCGTCTGCTCC